>JBGPSX010000022.1:0-17439 GCA_041490325.1 Bryobacteraceae bacterium
ACCAAGCATTCGCACGAGTGCGAATGCAGCACGCTGAGAGCGTGCGCCACATCGTATGAAATACCGCCTCACTTGTCTAACTCCCACTTTGGTCGGCGATGGCCAAAGGCTGGCCCCCATCGACTACATGGTCTGGAAGGACAACGTTAATGTCCTGGATCAAAGACGCATTTTCCGCCTGCTCGCCAAAGGTCCTCGCCTGGAAGGCTACCTGAGCCAACTCAAGAAGGCCGAGAAGCTGGACTTCGCATCCTGGGGCGGCTTCGCGCAGAACTATTCCGGCCGGCGCATTCCTTTTGAGCACGCCAGTTCCACGCAGTACTGGGAAAGAACGCATGCGGAGCACCTGTTTATCCCTACTTTCAGCACCGGGCCGCGCGGACCATACGTTCCCGGAACGGCGATCAAAGGCGCATTGCGCACCGGCGTTGTGCACGGCCACTCCAGCGAACGCGCGCTCACCGATGTCGCAGCCCAGGCAAATTCTGAAGGACGCCTGCCTCGCCGCCCGGCCAGTTCGGTGGAGGATGCGGCGCTCGGAACGGGAGGCGCCGATGCAATGCGCCTCATCTCCGCGTCCGACTCAAGCATTGCGCCCGAGGGCGCGTTCAAGATCTACCTGCTGCGCGTCGCGACACTCGAGCCGCGAGGCGCCGGGAAATTCGAGCTGGCTTGGAAGCAGAACCCGCGCGGCAACGTAAAACGCGCCGAAGATTCGACGCCGATCTTCGCCGAAATGGCCGTTCCGGGCACGGTGTTCGAGGGCCAGTGGAGCGAGAGCGCCTTTCTCGCACAGCCGCAAATCGCGAAGGCCCTGCGGAAGCGCGATCGCTTGGATACTCCAGCCATGCTAGGCTTCGTCAACGATTACGCGGAACATTTCCTGCGCGCGCAGGAAAAATATGCCGAATGGACCGGGCTTTCCATTCTCAAGTCCACCCTCGGCAAGCTCCAATCGCGGCTCACCGAACTCAGGCGGATTGGCAACGCCTGCCTGTTCCCGGTCGGTTGGGGCGCCGGATTCCAATCCAAATCCGCGTTCCTCGATACCGAGCAGGAACCTTATCGCCAGATTCTGCGCCAGGTGAATTTTTACACCCGCGCGATTCAATCCGGCCTGCCTTTTCCGAAAACCCGCAAAATCGTATTTCTCGCCAATCAACCCGCCACCCTGGCAGGCTTTGTGCAACTCCAAATCGACCGCTAGCGAGTTTGTCCGGTATTGCCCTTCTGTAGTGCCTTCTAAAGGTTGGTTGATCACGGGTGGAGTGGATTGTTAGGCTCCGAAGAACTCAGCGTAGAGCTTTTTCGAAGTCTCGTACCATTGCACCGCAGTCGGATCACTAGCGTGCTCGCCTGAAGGAGCCTCGGGTGGAGCGGGTACCACGCCTGGAGGTACTGACAATCTGCCATTTCGGTGCTCATACCATGCAAAATTCAAAAGCAAGAAATACGCGACAAACTTTGCTTGGAGCCATGGAATCGTCACAGCAGTGTGCCAGTCGATGATGAACTCTCCTGCCTTTTTTTGGTTCAGTTCCCCAAATCTCATTTTGAGATCCCACACGCTCGGCTCAAAGTTGAAGTTGTTGGCGTAGACTGTTTTGAAGCCATCCTCATGGCCAAGTCTGCGATTCAGTCGTTCTAAAAACTGAGTGACAACCTCGGGAATGGCTTCGGTTTGTTTGTTTTTCTCTTCGTCCATGTTCGTGTGTCACTTTCTAGGCGGCATGAGGAAGATTGCCAGCCTGTGCAGAAACTTCGCTCGGCGGATTGAAAGCTTCTGTAGCTTGCTGCTCTGGCTTGGGAACAAGGCGAATCCCGCCGTACTTGGTGAGCGGCTGTTCGCTAAGATTCTTAGGGCTGCCACCTGCCAATTTCTGCAGAGTCCAATACTCTCGCACGTACGGCTCGGCTTCGAAGAAGACATTCCGGCTTGTGCTTCGTATTGCGGCGTCCCAGAAACGCACGCGTTCTTCGGGTGTCCCAGCGCCAGCAAGGAAGCAAAGACCAGATTGCCCCGGTGCTATGGAAACAGCTGCGTGCTTCGGCTGCGGCTCGGGCTCCTCGAACTTACCAGCCTTATCCTCGGAGTCGAAGTCCGGAACACTCAACGCCTCAGTATTCAATCCTTCATTCATGTGTGGGGTGCCAGTGACCCAGTCAATCAATTCACTGAAGGGAACAAAGCGGACAACGAGAGCCACATCAAACGCTGCCGCTATTTTCTTTAGGGTCGTAATTGTTTGCTTTCCGTAGTTCGGATTCTCCGCACGGTAAACAGCGTTTTGGTTGGAGCTTATTTTTTCGGCCAAGCCCTGCTGACTCCAGCTTTCTTTCTCTCGGAGAGAACGTATTTGAAAAGCAAGAGCTTTGCTTAGATGTGACTCCACAAACTTGGAGCGTACACGTCTGCCCCTCCGTAGTCTTTGGAGCACACCGCGTTTAGAGTTCAAACTCGTGAACAGTTGCTGTTCCCTTTTCAAGTTGTTGGAGCCGATCTCTTGCGACTCGTTTGCCGTGCCGATCATTCTTCACACCCTTTCTTGTCCCGTGAAGGAAAGTATATGTGCGCTTGTAGCTTGGCCCAAAGACTCCGTATATGCGGTATGTTTCAGTCTCGATCTTTCCATTGCGTTCTATTGAAATAGCTCGAGGCCTCAATTCCGATATCCCTCCAGCACCCTTCAATCCGTCGAATTCAGGTTTTCGCCACAACCTATCAGTCATCTTTTCCAAGTAGGTAAGAAGGTCGCGAATCTCATCCTTGACCTCCTCAGGCAGACTATCAAACCAGACCTGGACAGGCCGGCCTTCCTGGGTTGATTCGAATCCCCCGAATCGCCACTGCCATTCTGTCCCTTCGTTCATATGATACCACAAAAATGATGTGGGCCGATTACAAACTCGCGTGAGCCTGTTTACATGACATCAACTTTGATGTTACAATTAATAAAGCTATTGAAAATAAAAGGCCAACATCCTACAGCCTGCGGACCTCAAGGGACAGGCCCAAGCCTGGGTTGGCGCCAACAGCCATTCTGGGGTTTCGCTCAAGAGAAAGCAAGGCTCAAAATGACGTGTGTCACTCTTGGCGTATCGGCTGCAGGAAGTTCGGGAAACGCGCCAATCGTCAGGCGCTTCCAGTGCACTCTTTGGCGAAAGGTTTTCATCGAACCGCGTGAGGAACAATTGGACGGCATGTACCTGCCTATCGAGAAAGCCGAGAGGGTCCTCCATCGCTCGCTCGAAGGCAATAGCGCTTCGAACATGTTGAGCGCGTCACGTAAGTTCATCACAGTCCGGCTCCGTCCGTGGCCGTGATAAGATGCACTAAGAGTCATAAACTCAACGGACTGCCAACTCCGCGTAAATCCTCGACTCCCGTATGTACAACGACTTTTTCGGATTCTCGGAGCAGCCCTTTAGTCTCAGTCCGGACCCCAAGTTTTTCTATCACAGCCGGCAGCACGAAGAGGCGCTAGCCAACCTCACTTACGGCGTCCAAAGCCGCAAGGGTTTTATCGTCCTGACAGGCGAGGTGGGAACGGGCAAGACCACCATGCTCGAATGCCTTCGCGATTATCTGGATACGCAGCAAATCGAGTTCGCTTTTCTGTTCCATTCGCGGCTCACGCCCGATCAGTTTTTTCAGATGATCGCCTACGATCTGGATCTTCGTTGCGATCGCAACTCCAAGACCGAAGTGCTATTCGCACTCAATTCTTTGTTGCTACAACAATCCGAGCTGGGGCGAACCACGGCCTTGATCGTCGATGAAGCTCACAATCTCGAGTGGGAAGTGCTGGAAGAAATCCGCATGCTGGGCAACCTCGAGAACCGGCGCGGCAAACTACTCCAGATTATTCTGTCGGGCCAGATCGAGCTGGATCGCAAACTCGAAGCGCCGAACCTCCGGCAATTGAAGCAGCGCATCGTGCTGCGTTGTAATCTGGAGCCATTCTCCCAAGCCGACACAATCGCCTACATCCAGACCCGTCTTGAAAAATCGGGCATGCCGGATCAGACCGTCTTCCCGCCCGAGATTCTATCCGAGATTCATCTGCGTTCCCAGGGCGTGCCGCGTTTGATCAATACGATATCGGATAACCTGCTGCTCACCTGCTTTGCGATGGAGAGCAAGGTCGCCAAGATCGCGATGCTGGATGAAGTCAGCCAGGACATGCGCCTGGAGTGGCCTGGTCATCGTGCACGCGGGGAACGCTCGCGCTACGCATCAGAAGCCTACGAAGAGACTCGCTTCTATACTCGCGGCGAGTAAGCCCGTCGCCTGTCCGGCGCTCCATACTGCTCATCCGGTTTATCGACGTTTCGTCGGACAAACGGCGGAAAATCCGATGCTTGGGCTTATTCTGTGTAGCGAAGGAGTTCCCCATGAAATTGAAACGTGCAGCAGCCGTTCTGATCGCCGCCGGCGGGCTCTTGATGAGCCAGGAGCGATTCGACCTGAAGGTCCGCAACTACTTCTTTGCCGGATTCGCGGGCGACGCGGCATCGCTGGCGAAGGGCATGAAAATTTGTGAGGACGTGCTCACAGCCGAACCGAAAAATGCCGAAGCCCTGGTTTGGCATGGAGCCGGACTTTATTACGAGGCCGGGCAAGCTTTTCAAAAGGGCGATGCGCAAACGGGCATGCCGCTCTCACAGCGCGGCCTGAAGGAAATGGACGACGCAGCGGCACTCGCGCCGGACGATCTGGGCGTGCGGATCCCACGCGGGGCAGTGCTCCTGACGGCATCTCACTACGTCGGCAGCCCTGAAATCGCCCGCACGTTGATCACGAGAGGCGTCACCGATTTCGAGAAAGCCTATGAGCTGCAAGGCCCGGATCTGAGCGCGTTGGGCACGCACCCGCGCGGCGAGCTGATGATCGGACTCGCGGACGGCTACAATCGGCTCGGCAATCAGGAAAAAGCTCAACTCTGGTTCGAACGAATTCAGAAAGACATGCAGGGTACTGTTTACGCCAAATCCGCCAACACGTGGCTTGAAACCAAGTCCCTCGCGCCCGCGCAGGCCGGCTGCTTGGGTTGCCACACCGGCAAGTAAGATGGAAGTACCAAGGCGATCGATGAACTGCAGGCCGCTAATTCGAATTCTGATGGTCAACAGCGCGATCGCCTTGGTTCCACCTCTGCTGCTGCTGATCATCGCTAGCCCCGTGACCGTTCAAAAACTGGCGGCCTGTTTCGGCTTTTCCCTGGTTTACGCTCACTGCATCGGCAGCCTGGCCTATGCTGCCGTCCCTCGCGTTTGGATGGCGACACTAAAATCCCCAGCCTGGTTGCACTGGCCTTTGCGGATCGCGACCATGTTTGCCGCTACCTTGGTGGGCGGCTTGGTGGCCTGTCTGGTGTTCGTAGCCTTGGGCTGGATTCCACCGCGCTTGTACTGGCCCGAATTCGTGGGAAGCCTGAAGATCGCGACATTCTTGACCGTTCTGGCCGGCGGCGTGATCTCAATGTACGAAAGCATGCGAGCGCGCCTCGACCAGACAACACTACAGCTCCGAACCAAGGAACTGGAACGCGAACGAGCGCTCAAGCTGGCTACCGAAGCGCAGTTGGCCTCGCTCGAATCGCGCATTCATCCTCATTTTTTGTTCAACGCGCTGAACTCGATCTCGTCGCTGATTCCGGAAGATCCCAAGCGGGCAGAGCGTCTGATGGAGCAGATGGCAGCGCTTTTGCGGTTCTCGCTCGACGCACACCAATCCGGACTCGTTCCCCTTTCTCGCGAAATGAAGGTCGTTACTGACTACCTGGACATCGAATGCGCCCGCTTCGGCGACCGGCTTCGCTACCAGATCGACCTCACGGGCGACATTGCCGAAGCGAAGGTTCCACCACTGGCCATCCAGACGCTGGTGGAGAACAGCGTGAAGCACGCCATCTCGCCGAGCCGCAAGGGCGGCGAAATTCGAATCCAGGGCGCTCGCGAGAACGGATGCCTGACGGTGGAGGTGCTCGACCAGGGACCCGAGTTTGCGCTCGAAGCGGCGCCTGCCGGACACGGGCTGGACAACCTCAAGGATCGCCTGTCCACGCTCTTTGGCGCGCAAGCCGGCTTGTGCTTGCAACGGCGCGATGCCTGGAATCGCATTACTCTCTCGGTTCCTCAACTCGGCAACGGATATGCGGGCCTTTCTCGTTGACGACGAACCGCTCGCGCTGAAACGCCTGGCCAGGATGCTGGCCGCGACGAAGCGCGTTGATATCGCCGGCCAGAGCACCGATCCGGTTCAAGCTGTGGATGCCATTCTGGAATCTAAGCCTGACCTGCTATTCGTCGACATCGAGATGCCGGGCATGAGCGGATTCGAAATGCTGTCGAAAATCGATCCTCAGCCCCTCATCGTCTTCACCACTGCGTACGATCGGTACGCGTTGCAAGCCTTCGAGGTGAACTCGATCGACTACCTGCTGAAGCCCATCGAAGCCGCGCATCTCGAGCGCACGCTCGACAAGATCGAGCGTATTCGCGGCGGGATCGAGGCTAAGCCCGAGATTCGAGCTTTGCTGGATCAAGTTGCCGCCCTCGCCGGTGCGAACAAATCCGAGCGATATGCGGATCGAATCGCTTCGCGCACCGGCGAGCGCGTCGAGTTCGTGGAGCTTTCGCGCGTTACCCATTTCTTCGCCAGCGAGAAGCTGACTTATGCAGCGACGGCCACCAAGAACCACGTGATCGACCACACCATTCAGGAACTGGAGGAGAAACTCGACCCGCGCAAGTTTCTCCGCATCCATCGCGCGACGTTGTTAAATATCGACTACGTGCACGAGCTGCACTCCTGGTTCGCCGGCCGTATGATGGTACGCCTGAAAGACGAAAAGCACACTGAGCTGACTATTTCCCGCGACCGTGTCCGGGCGTTGAAGGAACGGCTAGGGGTCTGACGAACCAGTCCCGAGCCAACGCTGCCACCTTTTCGAGCGCCCCTGGTTCCTCGAACAGATGAGTGGCGCCAGGGACAATCCGCAACTCCTTCCCGCATCGCATCTGTGACATCGCCTGGCGATTGAGATCCAGCACCACTTCATCCGCGCCGCCGACAATCAACAACGTGGGCGCTTTCACTCTGGCTAGCGCCGTCCCGGCGAGATCCGGCCGTCCTCCGCGCGAAACAACCGCGTAGACCAGATCTGGAACCTCGGCGGCAGTCATCAGCGCCGCGGCCGCGCCCGTGCTCGCTCCAAAGAGCCCGATCTTCAACCCCGCCACTTCCTGACGACTCGCCAGCCATTCCGCGATAACCACCAATCGTCTCGCCAGGAACGGAATGTCGAACCGAAGGTGCCCGGTCTGCATGTCGACCTGCTGCTCGTCTTCGGTCAACAAATCGATGAGCAAGGTCGCTAGTCCACCCTTGTTCAGTACGTCTGCGACGTAGCGGTTTCGAGGACTCCGCCTCGAGCTGCCGCTTCCATGCGCGAACAACACAGCGCCCGTCGCCGCCGTTGGAATACTGAGGTCGCCCTCCAACAGAATCGAATCCAGCGCTACGGTTACAGGCAGATGCTCGATGGCCATGGGCGTTATCGCGCTGCCCCTATGTCCGCCGCCGCGGCTTGGAGCAGATCACGAACCTCCTGATCGGTGGTTTGAGAGAATTCTTCGTACCACAAGCTGACCGCGCGGAATCCGGGTGGTGTCTGCGCGCAGATCACTTCATCGGATTCGGTCTTGAGGCTGCGACAGGTTTCGGCCGCGCCCACTGGAACCGCAACAACAGTTTTGGCGGGACGACTTTGCCGGATAGCTCGCACCGCTGCCCGCATTGTGGACCCCGTTGCCAAACCATCGTCCACTACGATCACCGTCCGGCTCGCGAGCGCAGGAAAGGGAACGTCTCCGCGATACTCGTGCTCCTGCCGCTGCAGTTCCAGTTGCTCGCCGGCCGCGGCGGAATCGACCACCGCGGGAGGGATTCGGAGCGAATCGATGACGTCCTGATTCAGAACCCGAACGCCCCCGCTCGCGATCGCGCCCATCGCAAG
This sequence comes from Bryobacteraceae bacterium, assembly GCA_041490325.1. Classification (GTDB taxonomy): domain Bacteria; phylum Acidobacteriota; class Terriglobia; order Bryobacterales; family Bryobacteraceae; genus Palsa-89. Next base: position 8,022 of record JBGPSX010000022.1, read on the forward strand.
TTCCCGATGACCGGGCACGCCCAGCTTTCGGACCACGAATACGTCCAGCGGCGCTCGCAATGCCCGCGCCACTTCGAACGCCACCGGCACGCCTCCTCGAGGCAAACCGAGCACGATCACGGTGGGATCGTTCGCATAGGCTGTTAGTCTCCGAGCTAACTCCGCGCCGGCGTCTCTGCGGTCTTTGAAGCTACGGTACATAAGAAACGCGCAGCAAGCGAATGTCCTTTTGGACCGGCGCTTGCCATGGCCAGTGTATCCTAAAGATTAGAGGCATATTTTGAGCAGGATCGTTCTCGCATTTCGTAGTTTTTTTTCCATTCTCTTTTCGGGAAAACTCCCGGTTGAGGTGGCGCAGTTGCTTGGTTTCACCCAGGCCCGGCCGGCCCAAGCGGCTCCGAAGCCCGTTCCACAGGCCCGGCCGTCCGACGGCGCGCTGCAAATCCTGGGAATCCTGCAGCGCGATTCGCGACTGATCGACTTTCTGATGGAGGACATTTCGGCCTATCCAGACGATCAGGTGGGCGCGGCCGTGCGAAGCCTGCATGAACGGAGCCGCGAGTCGCTCAATCGATACTTGCGTCTCGCGCCGGTGATCGACGGCGTGGAGGGCAGTTTCACCAAGCTCGATTCCAATGATCCTTCCACTGTGAAGCTGCTTGGGAATGTGCCGGCGAATGGCAAAGCTGCCGGCGGCTTGTTACGCCACAAAGGTTGGCGCGCTGAAAAAATCGATCTTCCGCCACTCGTGCCCGGACAAAGTGCGGCCATTCTCTGTCCGGCCGAGGTAGAAGTCGAGTAGCTGCAGAATGAACGTCGGTATCGACCTGGGCACCACCAACTCCGCCCTTGCTTACGTAGAACAAGTTGAAGGCGAACTGCCGGATTATCCAGAAATCAAAGTACTGGAAGTTCCTCAGTACATCGCGCCCGGTCAGATTGAGGCGCGCCGCACGTTGCCCTCGTTTCTCTTTCTCGGCGATCAAACTTACGTAGGAACATACGCGCGCGAGCAAGGCGCGCTGGTGCCCACCAAGTCAGTGCACTCCGCCAAGTCCTGGCTGTCGAATCCCGAAGTGGATCGCACCGCCAAGATCCTTCCGTGGGATGCGCAGGAAGCCGGCCGGGTTCTTTCGCCGGTGGAAGTTTCGACGGCGATCCTTTCGCAAATCCGCGACGCCTGGAACCAACGGCATCCCGATCAGCCGCTCGCCGATCAGCAGATCGTCCTCACGGTTCCGGCTTCATTCGATGAGGAAGCTCGCGAGCTGACGGTTCAGGCGGCGCGCGAAGCGGGACTTGAAAAGCTGACGCTGGTGGAAGAGCCCGCTGCCGCGTTCTATTCCTGGATCGCAAATCACCTGGCGCAGTCGCAGAAGAGTCTTTTCGACGGACAGCTCGTGTTGGTTTGCGACGTTGGAGGCGGCACCAGCGACTTCACGCTGATCAAAGTGCATCGCGACGGCGATCGCATCGAGTTCACCCGTACCGCCGTCGGCAAGCATCTGCTGCTCGGCGGCGACAATCTCGACCTTACACTGGCTTGGCTGGTGGAGGCGAAACTCGGAACCCAGCTTTCCATCCGGCAACGCAGTGGTCTGCGGCGGCAATGCGCGGCGGCCAAAGAGCGCATCTTAGCCGATCCGAACCTCAAGAGCGTCGAAATCACCGTGCTGGGCGGCGGGGCCTCGCTGGTTGGCGGCACTCTGAAAACGGAAATCCTGCGCGAGGAGGCGCTGGAACTCGCGCTGGATGGCTTTCTTCCGTTTTGCGCGCTGACGGACAAGCCGTCCGATGAAAAACGCAGCCTGTTTCGCGAGCTTGGACTCCCGTACGTGTCCGACCCCGCCGTCACGCGCCACCTCGCCGCATTTCTGAGCGCGAATGAAGACGCGAAACCAGACGCCATCCTGTTCAACGGCGGATTCTTCATCCCCGATATCTGCCAGCAGCGCGTCGCGGACGTAATGGAACGCTGGTACGGACACCGGCCGCTGATTCTAGAAAATCGCGACCTCGACCTCGCGGTTGCAGTGGGCGCCGCCTATTACTCCTACGTGAAGGCGACTGGCGCCGGGCTCCTGGTTCGCGGCGGACTCCCGCGCGCATACTACGTCGGTATTGGCGAAAACGATATTGGCGAAAATCAGGCCGTCTGCCTGGTTCCGCGCGGCGCCGAGGAGGGCAACACGCTCGAGCTCGACAGCCAGGACCTGCATCTGGTCGCCAACAAACCGGTCTCTTTCCGCTTGTACAGTTCACTCGCGCGCGTGGACGACAAGGTGGGCGACATGCTCCCAACGGCCGATGATTTGCATCTGCATGCCCCGCTCAATGCCGTGGTCCGCTTCGGGAAATCAGGCGAGCGCCTGGTTCCAGTAAAACTGCGCGCGCATCTGACTGAAGTCGGCACGCTGGAAGTTTGGGCCGATTCGAAAATCAGCGAGCATCGCTGGCGCCTGCAGTTCGAATTGCGCAAGACCGCGACCGCGCCGGGGTCGAAGGCTGCCGCCGTTGTCAGCGAGGCCGCGTTGGTCGAAGCGGAAGGGTTGCTCGAAAAAGCGTTCACCGAAGGCTCGATTGCACCCGAAGAGCTTCCCGGCAAGCTGGAACAGACGCTCGCTCTCGGCCGCAATTCCTGGCCACTCAGCGCCATTCGCCGGCTCGCCGACCGCATGATTGAACTCGCCGAGGGGCGGCGAAAATCGGCCGCGCACGAGTTACGCTGGCTCAACCTGTGCGGCTTCGCCCTGCGTCCCGGCTTCGGATTTCCCACCGACGACTATCGAATCGAACAGGCCCGCCGGATCTATGCCGCGGGTCTGCAGTTCAGCAATCAGGTCCAGAACGAGATCGACTGGTGGATCTTCTGGGGCCGCGTCGCCGGCGGACTCAACAAGAATCAGCAGGTCGACATTTTCCAGCGGCTCTCGCCCGTCCTGCTTCCCCGCCCCGGTAAACATTCCCGGCTCAACAACAGCCTGCTGCGCGAGATGTGGCGAGCGGCATCGAGTCTCGAGCTGCTCCCGCTGCAAACCAAGACGCAGCTCGGCGATGCGTTGATTTCGCAGGTCAAGAAAGGCGAGATGGTGGAAACCGGATTGTGGTGTCTCTCGCGGCTGGGCGCGCGCAAGCTTTTCTACGGTCCGATCAACCAGGTACTGCCTGCAACGGTCGCGACACGCTGGGTCGAAGCTCTGCTCAAGATTCCCAATTCGCAGCATGCCGTAGTCGCTATCGCGCGCCGCACCGGCGATTCGACGCGCGACCTAGCGCCGGCCACCATGGATTCGATTCGCCGCAGAATTCCCGAGCCGCTGGTTCCCGCGCTCGAAGGAGAAGTGGAAGAGGATCTCGGGAAGATCTTCGGCGAAGAGCTGCCTTCGGGCCTGGTCACGGCCGTCGCATCGTGAACGAAGACACGCTCATCGCCAAGCTAAAACGGCAAGCCCCGCTGCTCGGCGACGATTGCGCGGTCGTCTCGACGCCCTCGAATCAAGACCTGCTTTTGAAGACGGATTTCACTATCGAAGGCGTCCACTTCACGCGCAAGGCCTCAGCCGAGGAGGTGGGACACAAGGCTCTCGCGCGCGGCCTCAGCGACATCGCCGCGATGGGCGGCACTCCGCGCTACTTCCTGGTCTCGATGGCGGTCGCGCCGTGGACCGATCAGCGCTGGATTGACGGCTTCTACCGCGGCATGCGCAAGTTGGCGCGCACGGCCAAGGTAGAACTTGCCGGTGGCGACACCTCGCACGCGGGGCAATTCGTTTGCGACATCGTGGTCTGCGGCTCCGTCGCCAAGGGTAAAGCCCTGCTGCGTTCAGGCGCCAGGGTCGACGACGCTCTCTACGTCTCCGGTCCGCTGGGCGGCTGGCAGCACAAGCGCGTGATCGTGCCTCGGCTTGAGGCCGGCCGAAAACTCACAGGACGAGCGACAGCCTGCATGGACATCAGCGATGGCATCGCGCTCGATTTGCACCGTCTATGCGTCGCATCCGGAGTTGCGGCAGCCATCGACTCGATCCCGCTGCTCAAGAACGCCGGCATCGAACAAGCGCTGCACGACGGCGAAGACTACGAACTCCTCTACACCGCGCCTCCGCGCGAACGGGTGCCAGGAATCCGAATTGGAACCATCGTCAAAGGCAAACCGGGTCAAATCACATTCCAAGGTAAACTGGTCCCACATCGTGGATATGACCACTTCCAACACCGTTCTTGATCTGATCGAAGCCTTCCGCCGATCGAAAACAATGTTCGCCGCCGTCGAGCTCGGCATCTTCGACGACCAGCGGCCGAAGGACTGCAAAGAACTCGAACGCCTGCTCGACGCCTGCGTTGCTCTGAAACTTCTCGTGAAGCGGGACGGCAAGTATGTCAACACGCCGGAGGCCGACAAATACCTGCGCTCCGACAGTCCCGACACGATGACTGGCTATATCCGTTACTCGAATTCAGCGCTCTATCCAATGTGGGGCCACCTCGAAGACGCCGTCCGCGAAGGCAGCAATCGCTGGAAGCAGACCTTCAACTTGGACGGCGGTATCTTCGCGCACTTCTTTCGGACTGAGGAAGCCAAACGCGAATTCATGAAAGGCATGCATGGTTTCGGCCGGCTCAGTTCACCGGCGGTCGTGGCCGCGTTCGACCTCAGCCGGTTTCACCGCCTCATCGATTTAGGCGGCGGCACAGGCCATCTCACGGAAGCGGCGCGCGCTCGCTATCCCAATCTCGAAGCCGCGGTCTTCGATCTGCCAGCAGTCGCGGAAATGTTTCATGGCACAATCGCCGGCGACTTTTTCACCGATCCCCTGCCCCCGGCCGATCTCTACAGTCTCGGCCAGATCCTGCATGACTGGACTGAAGAAAAGATCCGCGTACTGCTCGCCAAGATCCATGCAGCGCTTCCACTTGGTGGCGGCCTGCTGATCGCCGAGAGACTGCTGGGCGAAGACACCGTCCCCGCGCACATGCAATCGCTCAACATGCTCATCTGCACCGAAGGCCGCGAGCGTACGGCGAGCCAATACGAGGCGCTGCTGCGTGAAGCTGGCTTTTCGAAAATCGACAGCCGGCGTACCGGCACTCCGCGCGATGCCGTCTTAGCGATCAAATGATCCTCGGATTGCTCTTCGCCACGATCAGCGGCGCGGCTCTCGACGGCGACACACTCTACACCTGGGGCGACAAGCTGCTCGCCTGGTCGTTGCCGAAATTAACCAACCGCGTGCTCGCCACTCCAGCGCACGCAGCTACGTCCGGATGTCTCGATGATCAGGCACTAGGCTTTTTTCTCCAGGAGAGCGATCGCCTGATCTACCGCCGAGCGCCCGACTGGCGTCCACGCGAGATCGATCACGGAATCGACATGCACGACTGCCTGGTGACGACGCTCTTCGGACATCGCGGCATGCTGATGGTTCAGTTCGGCATGCAACTCCGGTTTTACGAATTCCCCGACTTCCACTACCGCGAAATCTACTCGTTCTACAGCCGATCGCGCCAAGGCGGATTGCTGGTCACTGACGTCGATGGCGACGGCTATCCCGACATTCTATGTGGCAATTACTGGGTCAAGAGCCCGCCTGTCGACGATCTGCCCTGGCACGATTTCGCGATCGAGCTGTACAACGATCAGCCGCTCGCCGCAACGCTGCGTCTGGCTCTAACAGAAGATGGGCTGATGGTTGCGCAAGGGGAACTAGCGAACGGAATAGTGGCGCGCTTCCGCAAGCCTGCGGATCCGAAACAACTCTGGATCGAGGAACGGCTGGGCGAGTTTCATTATCCCCGGGCTTTTGCCGACGGACTGATCGGCGAAGACAATGGACCGCACTCGCGGTTGTTTCTGAATGGCAAGCTCGTTGGCGAGACGGCGGGCATCCACACCGCATTCCGCTATCGCGACGGCTTTGTATTGGTTAGCCGCAACCGAGTGCGTTTGCGTTATTTTCGACCGATGACCACCAGCTCGCCACAGTAACGGCCTAAGCCGGGAGCAATCTTCAGCAACACGCCATCCATCGCTTCCAGAGAATGAACCAAACCACGCACGATTGGATTGGTGAATCGTCCCCTAAATATCCGTTTGGCCATGCCAAAGAGGTTCAATGGAATCAGGTCCACTTGCTGAAGCTGTCCGCGAAGAATGCGGATGTGCGACTCATCGAAAATGATGTCCTCGCCCGCCTCGTCCGGCAGCGCACTCAGGCGCCAGCGAAATCTGCGAGCCATGTTCAACAGCTTGTTGTTGCCGTACGTTTCCGCTAGAACGAGCCGGCCGCCAGGCTTCAGCACTCGCATCAGTTCAGCCACCGCATTCGGATACTTGAGCGTGTGATGGATTGCGGCGCTTCCGAAGATCAGGTCAAATTCGCCATCGTGAAAGCAACTCAGATCGCTCCCATCCCGCGCTTCGCCTCGGACAATCACTCCGCTTGCCACCGCACGGCGCTGCACAACTTCAATGGCAACCGCAGAGAGGTCCAAAAAAGTTACCGAAGCCCCTTCAGCCGCCAACATTAGACCCCAGTCGCCCGTCCCGCATCCATAGTCCAGGACTGAAAGGCCGCCGATCGGCTCAGAAAGCAAAACCTTCATGGTCGCTTGAAACAGGCGCCGCCGTTCATAGATCGGGTGAGCCGGATTCGCCAAGTCGGCTTCAAGCGTGCCACGATTGCAAACTAAATCGGAATCCGGCGCCTGAAGAAAAGGACTGTAGGCGCTATCGTAGAACGCGCGTTCCTGATCGGCTGTAATTTTCACGCATGATCACTTGCGCAGGTAGGCGTCGTCGCCGCGAATCCAATCGGCCCGGGGCGGCGAGAACAGATCCACCGCGACGGAATCTTCGATGGCCTCCGCGCTGTGCGGCACATTCGGTGGAATCCTCAGGATCTCACCGGCGCGAACTACTCTCTCCACGCCGGCCAGCACGAACTTGAGCGATCCTTTCTCGACCATGGAGATCTGCTCGTTGTGGTGGCTGTGTTGGTCCACGCTACAACCTTTTCTCAGAAAGAGCCGTGCCAGCGTCATGGTGTCGCCGTGGATCACTTGGCGCGTCAACAGAGGATTCATCTGCTCTTTCTCAATCCCGTCCCATTCGTATACGTGCATCGCGGAGCCGATTCTAGCACAGCCGGACGCGGCCAGTCGTATAATGATTGTGAATGTATACAACAAAGCCTGGAGTGCTTGTTTGAAGGGGGTTGTTCTCGCGGGTGGCACCGGCAGCCGTCTTTTCCCGCTCACCAAAATTACCAACAAACACCTCTTGCCGATCTACGACAAGCCGATGATCTATTACCCCATCCAGACTCTCGTGGATGCGGGCATCAAAGAGATCCTGGTGGTCACCGGTGGCCGTAATTCGGGTGATTTTCTGCGATTGCTGGCAAACGGCAAGGAATTCGGGCTCAAGCACCTCGATTACACCTACCAGGAGGGCGAGGGCGGCATCGCCGACGCGCTGGGGTTGGCCGAGCACTTCGCCGATGGCAGCAGCATCTGCGTTATTCTGGGCGACAACATCATCGAGAGCAGTATTCGCGATGCCGTCGAGGACTTCAAAAAGCAAGAGAAGGGCGCGAAGATCCTGCTCAAGGAAGTGACCGATGCAGAGCGCTTCGGCGTCGCCGAAGTGCAGGACGGACGCATCATCGGAATTGAAGAGAAGCCGAAAAAACCCAAATCGAACTACGCGGTGGTGGGCATCTATCTGTACGACGAGACGGTCTTCGACAAAGTCCGTACGCTGGTTCCATCGGGCCGCGGCGAGTTGGAGATTACCGACGTCAACAACGCTTATATTCGGGAAGGCACCATGACTTACTCGCACCTGCAGGGCTGGTGGACCGACGCCGGCACATTTGAGTCATTGCTGCGAGCGGGCAACCTGGTGGCAGGCAGCAGTCAGCGCACTCATTCCAACGAGAGTGAAGAGGGCTAATGAGTTCGGTAATTCAAGAGCAGCATTCCATGGAGCTCGAGACGCCCACCTGCGAAAAGGGTATCGGCAAGGTTATCATCGCGCCCGATTCCCCCGACTTGATCGACGGTGTTCGGCCTCAGTCGTTGGCGGTCTGGCCGGATGATCGCGGCTACTTCCTCGAAGTGATCCGGATGGGACAGGGACTGCCTAAAGAGTTTCCGAAAGAAACCACGCAAGTCTCGGCGGCGTTGAGTTATCCAGGCACGATTAAGGCGTTCCATTTCCACCGCCATCAGACGGATTGCTGGGTGCCCGTGCAGGGCATGCTCCAAGTGGTGCTGGTGGATCTGCGCAAGCAGTCACGTACATTCGGCTTCCGCAACACGCTGTACCTCGGGACGCTGCGGCCTTGGCAACTCTTGATTCCGCCAGGGGTCGCGCACGGCTACAAAGTGATTGGCAGAGACGCAGCCTTCCTGGTTTACGTCACCGATCGTTTCTACAATCCCAAGGACGAAGGCCGTATTCCTTACGACGATCCTAAGATCCAATACGACTGGGAACTACAGCACAAGTAGCCCGGGCCGATTATTTGAAACCGCTCCCTTTGGTCACGGCTCGGCTAGGGGTGGTGTGAATGACAAGGGCGTAGTGGTAAAGTCGATACCCCTAGCCGAGCCGTGACCAAAGGGAGCGGTGCTTTAGGTCCCCGTCAAATCACGTCGGCGAAGGTTTTCCGCAGCTTATAAAACCAGGCGTGCCCCAGCAAAAACACTGCCATGGCAACGATCCACAGCTTCAGCATCGGCAGCAGCTCAGGCGCATGACCCTCCAGCAAGATCGAGCGATACCCGCGCACCAGCACGAATATCGGATTCTTCCGTAAGATCACCATCGCGCTCGGGCCCAGGCTGGCTTCCGGATAACAGATGGGCGTGATGAAAAACCAGAGCGTCAGCAGGAAGCCCATGATCTGTCCGAGGTCGCGCACAAAAACTCCGAGCGCCGCCAGGAACCAGCAAGTTCCCAACGTAAACAGCAATTGTGGAACCAGCAAAACCGGCAGCCACAGAACGGACGCGGGCACGGCGCCGCGAATGATCAGCAGCGCCAGAACGAAGATCGCCGCGGCGAACAGCTCTGTCACCAGCCCGGACAAGACCTGGTTCACCGGCAGAGTATCGAGTGGAAAAATCAACTTCTTCACGAAGTTGCGATGTTCCAGAATCACGTGCGGCGCGCGGCCGGCGGGCTCCGAAAAAGCCAGCCACGGCAACATTCCGGCCAGCAGGTAGAGGGCAAAACCGGTGGAACTCGAATCGGCCCCGAATCGCGTTCGCAGGACCACTCCGAAGACAAAAAAATAGGTCCCCATCAGCAGCAACGGATTCAGGACCGTCCAAAACACGTCGCCAAAAGATCCGCGATAGCGCGCCAGAATATCGCGGCGAGCCATGGAGCGAATCAGGCGGTGATTCCGTG
>JBGPSX010000023.1:0-17407 GCA_041490325.1 Bryobacteraceae bacterium
GGGAGAAGGTATCGCAGACCGTCGCATCGCATCAGGCATGAGTGACTTCCAGCAGCAACTCGCATATCTACGCCGCCGGATCGCGAAGATTGACAAGAAATACGCGCAGCCCCGGCCAAGCAGACGCGAGGCGCCACCAGTTATCAACGATGAGCCACACGACCATCATTTTCCGTTTGAAGAAGTCACCACCGCTCTCGGCCACCATTTCGAGACGGAAAAACTCTACGAACGCCACCGGCGGCACGGGAGCATTGGCATCGTGGATCTGGAGGATCTCCCGGCCGATCTGCTCCAGCCGATCTCGAACGGCCTCATACAGAGCATTCCGGTTGAAAAATGGTGCTTCCTCGATACCGAGACGACCGGTCTTGCGGGAGGCTCCGGCACCTACGCATTTTTGATCGGCGTGGGGCGCGTCACGCCGCAAGGTTTTCGCATACGGCAATTCTTCATGCGCGAATTTGGCGAAGAGGCCAGCCTGCTCAGTGCCCTGGATCAACATCTGAAGCAGTTCGAAGTGCTGATCACCTACAACGGCCGGACCTACGATCAGCCTTTGCTCGAGACGCGCTATCGGATGATGCGGCAGCGTCCGCCCTTCGCCTCGCTCGAGCATCTGGATCTGTTGCATGGCGCGCGGCGGCTCTGGAATCTGCGCTTCGACAGTTGTCGCCTGGTGGATCTCGAGAATCAGATCTTGGGCGTCGAGCGTCAAGGCGATCTTCCAGGCGAGATGATCCCGTACTTCTATTTCGAGTACCTGCGGACCCAGGAAATCTTACGGCTGGTGCCCATCTTTCACCACAACGCGATCGACATTCTGACGCTGGCCTGTCTTACCGCTATCGTTCCACGCGCATTTCACCCCGAGCTGGCTCAGTTTGCGCACGGCGCCGAAATGGTGGGACTAGCGCGCTGGTGGCGGCAAGCCGATCAGCATGAGCAGGCTTTGACGTTGTTCCGCCAGGCTGTGGATCGCGGACTCAACGACGAGCTGCTCTTCCGCACGCTTTGGGACATCGCGCTGCTCGAAAAGAAACTGGGTCGTGAGCACGCGGCGCTTCCGATCCTGACCGATCTTGCCACGGCTCGCAATCCCTGGTGCGCGGCGGCGCTGACAGAACTCGCAAAATATTACGAGCATCGCGAGCGCAATTACGCCATGGCTCTGGAGATGACCCGCAACGCGTTGGCGCTCGACGAATCCGTGGCGCTGCGCCGGCGCTTGGCCCGGCTTCAAAAAAAGACCGGGGACAGTGCACTCAATCCCCAATTCTTCCCGCAGCGTGAAAGGAATCCTGATTGAAAGTTCTTTTGCTTGTGGCGCTGCTCGTGGCGCTCACCGGCTGTGCGCACCCACCGCAGCTTGCCACCACCCTGGATATCCAGAAAAAATCCGACGACCTGATCCTGGTCAAACTTACCGTCACGAATGTTGAGGATCGCGTGACGGTCCCCATAGCCATCGAAGTGGCCGGCCAGGCACAAACTGACAGACATTGGGACAAGTCGACCACCTTGTTGCATCCCGCCGCCTTCGTGCTCAATCGCAAAGAGAAGCGCGAGATCACCAAACTCTGGAAGATTCGGGCTGAGGCAGTACGCACGACGCTGGTGCTGAAGGAACAGGAAACGGGAAATCTTCTGAAATCCGAGAAAGCGGAAAAAGTCTTCGGACCGGCAGCCGCCGAACCTACATCACAGCGTTGAGTTCTTTCCAGCTCAAGCCTTGCGATTCCGCCACGCCGGAATAGGTGATGTAGCCGGCATAGGTATTCACGCCTTCGCGAATCGCGGGATTATCCTCGCAGGCGCGCTCCAGTCCCTTGGTGCATAACTCCGCCAAATACGGAAACGTGGCGTTAGTCAGCGCAAAAGTAGACGTGTGCGGCACGGCGGCAGGCATGTTCGACACGCAGTAATGCAGCACGCCATCGACGAAGTAGACTGGATCGGTATGCGTTGTCGCGTGCGAGGTTTCAAAACAACCGCCTTGATCGATAGCGACGTCCACCATTACGGCGCCTCTCTTCATCCTTTGCAGCATGTCGCGCCGCACCAGCTTGGGCGCCGAAGCGCCGGGAATCAACACCGCTCCCACCACGAGGTCGGCGTCGCGCAGGGCATCACGGATGGTGAAACTGTTGGAGGCCAGCGTCACGATCTGGCTGCTGTAGATGTCGTCCAATTCCCGCAACCGTTCCAGGTTTCTATCGATGATGGAGACGTGCGCGCCCAACCCCACAGCCATCTTGGCCGAGTTGTGACCCACCACGCCGCCGCCCAGGATCACCACGCTCGCCGGCGCAACTCCGGGCACGCCGCCCAGCAATATGCCGCGTCCGCCGTTGGGAGCTTCCAAATATTGCGCGCCCACCTGCACGGCCATTCGGCCAGCCACTTCGCTCATCGGCGTCAGTAGCGGCAGTGAGCCATCGGTTTCGCGAATGGTCTCGTAGGCCACGGAATTCAACTTTGACTCCACCAGCTTGCGCGTCAGTTCGGGCAGGGGCGCCAAATGCAGATAGGTAAACAGGATCAGTCCAGGACGAAAATATCCGTACTCGGTGGCCTGCGGTTCCTTCACCTTTGCGACCAGCTCGGCTTTTTGCCACACGTCGGCTGCGGAAACAATCTCCGCGCCCGCGCTCGCGTAGTCCTGATCCGGAATTGAGCTGCCCAAGCCAGCCTTGGTCTCCACCAACACTCGATGGCCGGCCTCGCGCAAAGCTGTCACGCCGCTCGGGACCAGAGCGACACGCGTTTCGTGATCCTTGATTTCCTTGGGGACCCCGACAATCATCGAGGCACTTCGGCGGGAGACTGCGGCGTCGATTTGGAGGTCAACCGCTTCGGTCCAAGCCCGAGCGCGATCAGCGAAATCGAATTCAGCTTTCCGTCCGGCGTCAGGTTCTGATCGGCCTGGAAGCGCTTCAACGCGTCCACCGCCGCGGGGCCCCACTCGCCGTTCGGCTCGCCCTGTAAATAGCCCTTGCTGACCAGCGCTTGCTGAATCTCGCGGTAGCGCTCCTGCGTCGGCGCCTGCTGGGAGTATCTCGTGACTCTCTTGGTCTTCTTGCCCTTGTTCTTGGCCGTGACGCTGACCGCCTTGCCAGCCGGCGCTTTGGCCGAATGGCTAGTAACTGGCTGAGGCCGATGTTTAGTAGGCTTCCGCTTGGCCGTCGGGCTGGCTGGCCAAGCCACGGCGGCCAGGGCCAGAATCAGGCTGAAGGTTCGTAGCACGAATTCTTATTCTAGCAATCGGTGGCCCCGTGTTGTGAGACACTGTTGCTCAAGCCGGAAATGAGCGTACCGACCATTCCCGCAGGCCCGATTTCCACATCCCAGCAAGGCGCCAGCCCGTCGCGGATTCACCGTTTCCTCTCACACGCTGGGCCGCCGTTACTACTCCTGGCATTGACGATCGCGGTCTTCTGGAAAATCGTCTTCACAGACCAGTTCACCTGGCTGAATAGCCCGGATCTTTCCGAGCAAGTGATGCCGTGGTTCCAGGAAGAGGCGGTCCAGTTAAGGCAGGGACATTTTCCGATCTGGGATCCGCATCATTGGGCCGGTCAATCCTTGCTCGGGCAGGATCAGCCTGGCGTGTTGTTTCCTCTGAACTGGCTGCTTTGGCTCATGCCCTTTTGGAACGGGCACATCGCGCTGCCGTTTCTGAACTGGTATTTCGTTTTGATCCATTTCTTCGCGGCCTGGTTCGGATACCTGCTGGCGCGCGATCTGGGGTTGAGCTCCTTCGCGTCCATTTGCGCCGGCTCGAGCTTCGGGTTCTCAGGCTACATGGGCAACACCGATTGGCCGCAGATGTTGAACGGCGGCATATGGGCCCCGCTGGTGCTGCTGTTCGCGCTCCGCGCTTTGAACGGATGCCGCCCATTCTGGAATATGGGCATCGCCGGCGCCGTCGCGGGTTTTGCGTTTTACGGCGGGCATCACCAGATTCCCAGCTACACGCTGCTCAGCGTGGGATTCCTGGTGCTGTTCTACATCGTGTTCCGCGACATAGCGATTCTGCGCGGCATTGCGCTCGGCTTGACGTGTTTGATACTCGCTGTCCTGGTCGGTGCTCCGCAATTGCTTCCCAGCTATGAGTACTGGTCGCGTGCGCTGCGTTGGGTGAATGCCGCGAATCCCATGGGATTTGAAGACAAGGTCCCCTACATTGTTTTTGGGCAATACTCGTTCAACCCGGCTGCCATCCTCGGATTGATCGTGCCGAACTATTCACCGAACGTGACGCCGTTTGTGGGATTGACGGTGCTAGTCTTCGCAATTCTAGCGGTAACTGCCAACTGGCGAACCCGCATGGCGCCGCCTTTCGTGGCATTGGCCCTGGCTGGATTATTCGTCAGCATCGGCAAGTACTCGGTATTTCACGGCGTGCTGTACTCGGTGCTTCCACTGCTGAACAAGTCGCGCAATGCGGCCTTCGCGATGTTCATTCTGGATCTCTCCCTCGCCATCCTCGCCGGATTCGGTATCGATTATTTTCTGCAACAACGCGAGCAGATCAGCCGGCAGATTCGCATCGTCTCCAATGTGCTGCTGTCGATGGGTGCGCTGCTGCTCGTTCTTTTGCTCGCCCGAGGAATGTTCCAGGGCGAGAAGATGTTCGAAAGCACTTTCTATGCTCTTCTAGCCCTGAGCGCCATCTTGCTGGCGTGCGTCTTCCTATCCTGGGAACTGGGCCGGCTTCCGATGCGGGCCGCGCTCTTGAGTGTTCTTGGTCTCATCCTGTTTGAAATCGGGTCGGTTACGTCCAGCAACTATTTCCACCGCGAGCAAGGCTGGCGCTATCTCGACAGGCTCTCGGCCTATGACGACGTCGCGAGCTTTCTTCGCCAGCAGCCTGGAAATTTCCGCATTCTGAGGAATAGCGACGACATAGGTTTTAATTTCGGAGATTGGTACGGGATCGATGAGTACACCGGCATCGGCGCCGGCATGACCCGGAACATCGCGAGCATTCACGGCGCCGGCAGCATCGCGCCGCTGCTGGGCGTCGGCTACTACGTGGGTCACGAACCGCAGAACTCTGACCCTGAACCGGTGTTCCGCGGTCGCGCGGGAGTCAATGTCTATCGTGTTCCCGGCGCACTTCCGCGGGCGTGGCCGGTGCATTCCATCGAGGCCGTCGAGGATAGTCGCCAAGTCGCGCCCCACATCAACGCACCCATTGATCAGTTGGCTATGAAGACTTTTATGGTTGGCTCCAACGCGCCGAAGCTCGATAGCTGCGGCGGCATTGACGCTGTGCGGGTCTCCAGGATCGACGTAACCGATGTAGAGATCGAGGCCTCCATGGCGTGTCAAGGAATGGTGGTGGTGGGCAACAATTTCTTTCCGGGCTGGCGGGCCCGCGTGGACGGAACGCCCACTCAAATCTACGAAGCGTACAGTTTTCTGCAAGGCGTCGTGGTGCCGAGTGGCCGGCATCGTATCCGTCTGCACTATGTCCCGCTGAGTTTGTACCAAGGACTTGCTATGGCGGCCTTTGGACTGGTTCTACTCGCACTAATTCAGCGACGCGACAGTTAACGCAACAGGGGCTTCAAATAACGCATCACTGTCTTGGCCACAATCGAATTTCCTTCGGCCGTCGCGTGTAGTCCGTCTCTTTGCATGAGACTGCGATTCGTCGCCACCCCATCGAGTAAGAACGGGATCCGGACCAGCTTGTATTTCGTCGCCAGCTCTCGATAGATTTGTTCAAACGAACGGATATATTCCGGACCATAGTTGGGCGGCAGCGTCATTCCGGCCAGCACGACGGTGGCGCCCGATTTCTGTAGCGTCGCTACGATTTGATCCAGATTCGCGCGGGTGGTCTCGATCGGTAAGCCGCGCAGTCCGTCGTTGCCGCCAAACTCAACCACGACGATGCGGGGCTGGTAGCTGAGAGCTTCGTTCAACCGATTTACGCCGTCGGTAGTGGTGTCGCCGCTCACGCCCGCATTGACGACATGCCAGGTCAAGCCGGCGCGGTCCAGATCCTTCTGAAGAAAATCGGGATAGCTGCTGCCGGGTTCGACGCCGAATCCGGCGGTCAGGCTGTCGCCAAACGCGACGATGGCCGGCCTATGATCGACCGGCGCCGCCGGCTTTGCTGGTTGCTCTGCAACCGTTGCGTGGCCGGGCGCCGGCTTCGATGTCTGGCATCCTGATTCAAGTAAACCTAGGCTGATCGCGAGGCATCCAACAAGGAAGATGGATCTCATCGAATGCCATAATAAAGAATTGCAGCAACATCCGACTCCGAGTCCAGTCATTCGTGTCTCGGCTCTCACCAAAAGCATCCAAACCGCCACGCACAAAGTCGATATTTTGCGTGGCCTAGATTTCGACGTTTGGCCGGGTGAGTTCGTTGCCATCATGGGTCCGTCTGGAAGCGGTAAGAGCACGTTACTCGGTTTGCTCGCCGGGCTCGATACGCCGACATCCGGCAAGATCATTTTAGACGGCGAGGACATAACCGGCCTCGACGAAGACCGCATGGCACTGCTGCGAGGGCGCAAGGTTGGGTTTGTTTTCCAGTCCTATCATCTGCTGCCGACACTCACCGCCGAAGAAAACGTTTTGCTCCCTTTTGAACTGACGGGCGGCAACGGCCCTGGCGGCCGCAAGCGCGCGCAGGAGTTGCTGGATAGCGTCGGCTTGCTGGAACGGCGAGATCATTATCCGGTTCAGCTCTCGGGCGGCGAGCAACAACGCGTCGCCCTGGCCAGGGCATTCATGGTCCGGCCGCCGATTCTGCTTGCCGATGAACCAACCGGTAATCTCGATAGCCAGAACGGGCAGCACGTCCTGGAATTGCTGATCTCGCTCAATCAGCGCGAAAGCACCACGCTGGTTCTGGTTACTCATGATCCGGCACTTTCCGGCCGCGCCAGCCGCGTCATTACCCTGCGCGACGGGCTGATCGTATGAACTTCGCCTGGTCCACCGCTTTCAAAATCGCCTGGCGCGAGGCGCGCTCGTCGTCATTTAAGTTTCTGTTCGTCATCCTCGCGGTCGCGGTGGGAGTCGGCTCGCTGACCGGCGTTCGGGGATTCAGCCGAGCCTGCCGCGACATGCTGATCAGTCAGGCGCGCACTCTAATGGCCGCCGATCTTTCCCTGCGCGTCTTCGAGCTGCCCACGACAGACCAGTCTGCCGTCATCGACGATCTGGCGAAACACGGCGTTCGGAACACCTGGATCACCGAGACGCTCAGCATGGCTTCGGCCTCGCAATCCAGCGCACCGATGCTGGTTTCCATCAAGGCCGTGGACCCGTTGGTGTATCCGTTCTACGGTGTAATCCGTCTCGCGCCGGCGGCTGCACTCAGAGAAGCGCTTACCGCGGAGACAGTCGCGGTGTCCGACGATGTTCTTCTTCGCTTGAGTCTGAAGGCGGGCGATACGCTGCGTCTGGGTGGTCAATCGTTTCGCATTGCCGGGCAGGTGACTTCAGAACCGGATCGGATGCTCGGTAGTCTGAATGTCGGTCCACGCGTGCTGATGACTCGCGCGGGGCTCGAACGCGCCGGTCTCATGCTGCCAGGCAGCCGCGCCGCCGAGCGATTCCTGTTCCGCTTCGATCCAGGCGCTCCGGCGCTGGAGCAGGTTCGCGACCAGCTCAAGAAGGCTTTTCCCGACGCGATGATCGCGGACTATCGGCAAAGCCACCCCATCATCACGCAAGGCCTCGCTAGAGCGACCATGTTCCTCAGCTTGGTCAGCATGATCACTCTGATTGTCGGCGCGATCGGCGTGTCCAGCGCGATGCATGCGCACATCCAGCAGCGGCTCGACTCGATCGCAATCATGAAGTGCCTGGGCGCGCGTTCGAGTCAATTGATGCGCATTTATCTGTTTCAGACGCTCGGGCTCGGATTGGCCGGCGGGTTGCTCGGAGTCGCTGTCGGCCTCGCGATTCAAGCGGCGTTTCCTGGTTTTATGTCGCGTTATTTCGAAATGACGCCCACCGTGAGCCTCGATCTGATCACTGCCGCGCAAGGGTTGGGCGTTGCGATGCTATCGGCCTTGCTCTTCACGCTGCCGCCGCTGCTCGCGATTCGGCGCATACGCCCGAACCTGATTCTGCGGCGTGAGATGGCCGGGATTAGACCGGGTTGGCGAACGCGATTGAAGGACGCGCGCCCATCTATCGCCGCCGGAGTTGCGATCGTACTGGGCATCGGTGGAATTGCAATGTCCTTCGCCACTGGAAGCGCGAATGACATTTGGAAAACCGGCCTCTATTTCTCAGGAGCTCTAGTGGTCAGCTTGTCGGCGCTGGCTGGAATAGCCTGGCTCATGTTGCGCGGACTCAAAATTGTGAGCCGCCGCCGGCTGCCAACTTCGATTAGGCATGGCGTCGCGAATCTGTATCGCCCTGGCAACCATGCGGGCTCTGCTCTGGTTGCGCTCGGCGTTGGCGTAATGTTCACGCTCTCCGTTTACCTGGTGCAGCACGGCGTAATCGAGCAGATGAAACGCACCGCGCCGCCAGGCATGCCCAATGTGTTTGTGATCGATATCGCGCCTAAAGACCGGGATGGCGTCCTGGAGGTCCTCAAACAGCAGCGTGGCCTGGAGGGCGAGCCCGCGCTGATTGGTACGGTCGCCGCAAAACTGATCGACGTGGACGGGCGCGACGTCGCCAATATGGGCCTGAAAGGTTGGGGGCGCAGATTCCGGTTCGCGCGCCCGGTGACCTCCGCTGAGGCAAGGCCCGAGTACGTGGAAGTGCTGCGCGGCACGTGGTGGAATCGCGGGAGCGAGCCTGAAATGTGCATGGCGGAAGAAGCGGCCAAGGCGCTAGGCGTGAATCCTGGATCGATGCTGCGGTGGACCATCACGGGCCGGGAGGTGACCACTCGCGTGGCGTGCCTGCATCGCATCGATTCGATTCACCTTGCCAGCCGTGTCGAATTTATTTTCAAGGCCGGAGCGCTGGAAGGATTTCCAATCATCTATTACGGCAGCCTCCGCGCTCAGCCCGCTGCTGTACCCGCCCTGCAGGAAGCGCTGTATCGCCGTTTTCCGACCGTTACGGTCATTAACATGGCCGACGTGCTCCAGACATTTCAGGGAGTGGTGGATCAAATTGCCAAAGTGATCCGTTTCATTTCGATGTTCGCGATCCTGGCCGGCGCAATCATTCTCTCGTCGAGCATCGCCGGCACCAGGTTCCGCCGCATGCGCGAAGTAGTGATTCTCAAGACTCTGGGCGCCACGCGCGGACGGGTAAGCCGCATCTTCTCGGTGGAGTTCCTGATTCTGGGCGCCGTGGCCGGAATTATGGGCGCGCTACTGGCTAACGGATTTGCAAATCTGCTGCTCAAGCGCATGCTCGACGCCCAAGCTTCCTTCCCGGTTGTGCCCAGCCTGCTCGCGGTGGTTGCGACGGCTTTGATCGCAAATGCAGCCGGTTGGATGGCCAGCTTTCACATCTTAGGCCAGAAGCCGCTCGAAATCCTGCGCGACGAGTAGCGCGTTCTGTGGGTTGATCTGAATGTTGGTCAGATTTTGGAAACCGCTCCCTTTGGTCACGGCTCGGTTAGGGACTAATGTTGCTAACCGAGCCGTGACCAAAGGGAGCGGTTTCAAATAATCGTTGGCCGCTCTTTTCACGATCCAGCAGGGAACGGTTTCCAATAATCCCTTACCGGGCTAATTTTTCACAGTCCCTCAGGGAGCGGCGGCATTGCTGATGGTGACGAATCCCGTACTCGGGGATGCTGCGCTTCCGATTGTCAGCACGAAGGGTTGATCGCCGTCCGGAATGCCCTTCGGCACATGAATGTTGATCTGACAGAGACCCGCATTCGCGCTGACGCCGACGTACAGGATATCTGATGACGCCAGCGTCACTCCGCCCCAGGTGATCGAAACCGGCCCCGTGACCTGCGCGCCTTTGTCGGGGAGTTCGCCGGGCCCGAAGGATGGATTGGTGTCGCCGCAGCCGGTTGCAAAGAGCAGCAGAAAATCATCCGCCTTCGCCGCGGTGAACGTCGCTCCGCTGATCAGGCCGGGAGCGCCCACGAAACCGCCCGTCACGGCGTTGACGGCCGCGATCGGATTGCGGCCATTGGCGTTGTGCACGAAGTAGAAAAACTCAGGCGATGCAGGCTGGATCAAGGCCGTTTCGCTGTTGCTGATTTCGGCTTGCGGCGTGTCGCACTTGGTGATCACTTGAACCGAAACCGTTCCCGAGGCAACCTGCGGGACCTGCACGTTGAGCTGCGTCGGGAAGATCGCAAATATGGGCGCGCGCTGGGTTCCAAACAGAACGCAGACACCATCCAGGTTGGTCGGAATCTTTCCGCCAACAAGATCGGCTGGACCCACTTGCCGGCTTGTGCCTACCGGCGCGAACAGGCCGCCGAAGATGCTCGCAATCGAGTTTACAGCCAGCGTCTTGACTACCGGCGAACTCAGTCCCGCGCTGGCCACGCCGCCGTTTGAAATAATCGGCGCGGTCAGGGCCGCGGTTGTGATCGAGAACGAAACAGTCTTTAGCCCAGGGGCGCTGACCGCGATGGTCACGCTTCCCACGACGCTGCCGAGAGTAACCGTCGCGCTGGCGGTTCCATCATTGAGAGTGATGGCGCTGGATGCGCTCAACGTTGCTCCGTTGAACGGCGTAACACCAAAGTTCACGACGACGCCCGGCACGCCGGCGCCTGTGCTGTCGGTGATTTTCACCACAATGGGCGCGCTCAAGGGGCTCCCAGGAGCACCGCGCTGATTATCTCCGCTTAAGATCGCCAGCGTTGTGGGCGCCAGAGTTCGCGGTGTCAGCTTTCGCACGCGATCGTTAAAAATATCGGTGACGTATACATTGCCTGCGGCGTCCACTGCTACCCGCCAGGGGCTCATCTGCGCGGCAATCGCGGGGCCGCCGTCGCCTGTGGCCGGGTAAAATCCGCCGGATCCCGCGATGGTTGTGATTAATCCTTGAGGCGTCACGCGGCGGACCGCGAAATTTAGGCTGTCAGCAATGTATAGATTTCCCGCGGCATCCACCGCGACGCCGGTCGGAAGAGCTAATCTGGCTTCGGCCGCCAGGCCACCGTCTCCACTGAAGCCCGCTTTCCCCGTCCCGGCCACGGTCGTGATGGTTCCATCCGCGGCGATTTTTCGGATTCGATGATTCAACTCATCGGCCACGTAGAGATTGGACTTGCTGTCAATCGCAACGTCGTAAGCGTCGATTCCAGCCAGTTTCGCAGGACCATTATCGCCGGAATAGGTAGATGAGCCATTGCCCGCGATGGTTGTAATCGTCCCGGAGGCAGCCACCTTGCGAATATTGCTCGCGCCATAATCTGCAATGTACACATTGCCCGCGGCATCGGCCGCCACCCCGGTTGGCATCCTGAGCGTAGCGCTGGCGCCAGGTCCATTATCGCCGCCGTTGCCGATTTGCCCGCTACCGGCGACCACCGACGTTGTACCGCTGGCACTGACCTTCAATATACGTGGTTCGCTGTCGCTGATATAGAAGTTGCCCCCTGGATCCACAGCAACACCGAACGGACTACTGCCACGTTGCAGTTGCCCAAAGCTGCTGATGATGCCGCCGGGGCTGAAGCGTCGAGCCTCGAAATTTCCCGTGTCGGCCACGACAACATTTCCAGCGCCGTCAATCGCGACACCTGTTGGAAGGTTGAGATAGGCGGACGTCGCGGGCCCGCCGTCGCGAAAACCAGTTCCAGCGATGGTCGTGATGACGCCAATTGAGACTTTGCGGACCCTGCTATTGCCGTAATCGGTGAAGAAGACTTGGCCGCTGCCATCCACCGCGATACCGTAGGGCGTGTTGAGCTGTGCCGAGGAGGCGGGGCCATTGTCGCCTGAGAAGCCGGTGCGGCCATTGCCGGCCACCGTGGAGATCAGGCCCGTACCCAGATCCACGCGCCGGATCATATCGCGATTGAAATCGGTTATGTACAAATAGTGATCGTCCAGCGCGACGCCGTCCGGATCCAGGAGCGCTGTAGTTGCCTGGATATTGTCGGAAATGAATCCGGAAAGGCCACTCCCGGCTACCGTGTTTATGTTACCCGAGGTATCGATCTTACGAACGCGCGCAAACTGTGCGAAAAATACGTTGCCCGCTGCATCGACGGCAATGCCAACAACGAAATCAAGGAACGCGCCGAGAGCAGGGCCATTGTCGCCGGCAAACCCCTCTATGCCGGTGCCGGCTATGGTCGTAATAATGCCATTGGAATCCACTTTTCGAATACGATAATTGGTCCCGTCTCCGATAAACAGATTGCCTTTGTTGTCGACGGCCAGCGAGGCTGGATCTATGCGGGCTGATGTTGCAGGTCCGTTATCCCCTGAAAAGCCTTTGCTGCCGGTGCCAGCGACTGTGTTGATGATTCCATCGGCGGATATTCGCCGCACCACATGGTTGGAGCGATCGGCGATGTATAAAGCGCCGTTAGAATCGAGGGCAATGCCTGTAGGTCCGGCCAGTTCAGCCTGTGTCGCATTTCCTCGATCGCCGGAATATCCGATTACGCCGGTACCCGCATAAGTACTAATGATTCCCCCAGGCGTGATTTTCCGGATACGATTATCATCGCGATCGGCGACGTAAACGTTACCAGCCTTGTCGATTGCAATCGACAAGGGTGAACGAAGCGGAACATTTGCCGCGTTCGTTCCGTCCATGAAACGGTCGGTTCCGGCAATTGTCGTGATCGTATAGGATTGGGTAAACGCATTGGCCCCGCTTAGCAGGAGGCATATGTAGAAACAAGAATGTTTGAGCATACAAAACTCAACATTCTATCACAGGAAAGTTTCGAGTTAGTGAGAAACTCTGTAACGATTTATTTGTCCTAGTCTTTCCAGGCGCCGAGCAAACGCCGCAGTAAGACGAGCTGACCGATATGATACGAATTGTGATCGGCCAATAGTAGAGCTTCGCGCAAGACGGTTTGGCCGTCGCCATGCGGAATCTTGGCGAACAAATCCGTTTTCTTGTCACCGATCAGTTTGGCCATGGCTTTCAGATCGGCGCGGAAGCTCCGGATGCTGTTGGTCCAGGCGGCTGCGCTGGGTGGCGCGTCGGTTTTTGGCCAGAAGCCGGCCGGCCATGCGGGCGAAACATGTTTCGGATTCCGGCTGAATTCCAGAATGTCCCACTGCCCAATGCGCATGTGCTCCAGCAGTTGCCACGCGGTGTGAGGCGCGCCCTTCGGCTTCTTCCCGCGCAGATTCGAAGGAAGATCGCCCACAGCGGCCTCAAAATCCGCGTGCGCGCTGCCGCTGCGCAACAGATGGAGCAGGTGCTCGCGAAGGATGCCCGATTCTTTCATGTTCGCCGTCCTCTATTTGGCGGCCGTCTTCGCACGAGCCTTGGCAGGTGGCTTGGCTTCCGCGGGTTTGGGAGTCCAGAAATTCGGATCTACGGCAGCAAATTCCTTGGAAACGTAGCTCATCTTTGGATTGATGGCAAACAGCAGCCCTTCGTCGCTCAGAATCGTGTCGCTCACCGTCTTGAGGAAGCGTTTCGAGCCGGAATCGCCCATGGATTGGAACATGGCCCGTGAGCGTTCGGCCGCGCCATCCAAAGCCTTGAGGGATGGGGAAGGCGCAAGTAACAAGTAAGTGCCGCTGGGGCCGCCGGAAACGAGTTGGTAAGTCACGAGCGGCTGATCGCTGCCTGACTTTTCATCTGCCGCGACCGCCATCCTGCCGAGCTCGGTTAGATCCGCGTCATGTCCTGGGCGGACTCGGAGGATCGCCACATTGAAGAATCGCGCCTTGGGAAGGCCTTCCATCAATTCCTTCGAGCGATAGCTCAAGTCCGGACGATAGACTGCGATCCAGGAACGGCTGCTGACGCGATACTCCCCATCCAGAGCGTCCAACCCCGACAACTCCGTGCTTTCGAACATCGGCAAGGTCTTGGCAATGGCCTCAAAGGAATCGTTTCCTTCCAGGAACCAAGCCTGCGAGGGACCGGTCAGCGCCGTCATTCCCAATATGTTGGCTGGATAGTTGAGTTTTTCGGCCGCCCGCATGAAGTTGCTTTCCGATTGTTCATGCGCGCCACTCCGGCCTTCCTTGATGTCTTCCCGGAAGATCCGGAGCACCTTGGGTGGTTCGATGGATGGCTGTGCTGAGAGTTGAAATACAGTGGCGGTGAGCAGGCCGCATGCGAGTGACGGAAATAGTCGCTTCATGAGTTCATAGACTAGCAGGTTTCTGCGTACATTTTCCGTGCAGCGAACGGATCCATTCGCGAATCAGTTCGACGCCTTCGTGGTGGACCACGGTCCGCCCCAGCTCCGGCATCATTACTTTGGGCGTGGTGGAGTCCATGCGGCGAAGCAGGATGGATTCTTCCGGCCGGCCGCCCACAACATCGAATAGCAAATCGCCCGCCCCATGTCCCGCCGAGACTGGAACTTTGCACACGCCCAGCCGCATGAGGTCGGCTTGGCTGGACGTGAGGTAAAGGCCGGACGTGTTGGCCGAGCCTTCCGGGTTGTGGCAATGGCCGCAATTGATGTCGAGGTAGCTCCTGGCTCGCGCTTCCAGGGAGCCACTTTTCGGATCATCCCAAATTGCCGTTCGCGGCGCCCCAGTGGGCACACCGTTCAGATATCCGATGCGAGCCCAATGCGCCAATTGATTTTCGCGGCCCTCCGGATACTCGTAGTCTTTGTTGAGATTGCGTGCTTTCGGACCAATCGGAACCGTGGCCTTGGACTTTTCGTGGCACTCTTTGCATTGGTTCACGTTGGGGATCACGTAGTCGATCGTCATCTTCTCGCCGCTCGCGTGCGTCCAGTGAACGACACGAGGATCGGCGGCGACTTCGAGCACCGCTTCGGTCTGGCACGAATTCCAGACGTACGGAAGCGTAGCCCAGCCCGCAACGCCTCGAACCAGCAAACGGGTCTCAAGCAATCGAAGCTTCCCTGAGTGTTGGGAGTCGGGATAGGCGAAAGTCTTCGAGAAAATGGTGCCGATGGGAAACTCGAACGCTTCTGTGGCATGGTAGGTCGCTGAAGTGCCGGCCGGCATCCAAACGAATCGGTACTTGGCTGCATAATCGGAAAACAGGGGCGTGTTGAGATCGTATGGAACTACGCCGCGATTGGGCTTGAGCTGCGCTGCTTTGCCGGTGAACAGACCCCAGGCAGAGAGTTTCTTCGGATAAGGTTCGTCCAGGTGCGATCGGACCGGATGCGAGCATCCGCTACCCAACACGATGAGAGCCGCCCAAACACACAGAGGAACAGCCCGGACCCTCATCGAGCGATTAGTTGCCTCCAAAACCAGCCACGGCGTTAAGCGGCGGCAAAGCGCAGTTGTTTGCTTTCGCATTTCGGGCCATGTGCTTGAATGCGTTCCCGGCGTCGTAGTTGACGAAGGTCCCCTCGCCGTTATTCTGGGCGCAGATTCGCGCCGTTCGCTTTTTCGGATCCACCACGCCATCGTAAAGGATGCCAGGCAACGGCTTGCCCAGTTTTGGCGCCAGATCCTGCGCGATGCGGCCTGCCGGATTGTCGCCTCCACCGGAGATCACGTTGTCGTGGATGTAGACTTCGTCGGTGTAGGGATAGTAACTCGCGTCGTTGATGGGATTGCCCGTAGTCAAGTAGCTCACGATCGATATATTGGCGGTCGCGTTGTCCTTGATGGTGTTCTTGAACACGTCAATATGGTTGGTCGCGAGAATGATAATACCGGTGCCGGCCGGGACTTTCGCGACCAGGTTGCCTTTTGGCGCGAAGTTCTCGGTGTTGTTCGAGAAGACCTGATTCTCGAACACGCGGGCGTTCCGACCGTCCTTGACAGGCAGGTCGGGCAGGTTGAACACCAGCAGGCCGCCGGTGTTTTTGGTGGCAGTATTTTGATAGACGTCGGCGTCCTGCGAATTTTCGATTTCGATGCCGGCGACATTGTACTCGGCGCGGCTGCGGCGCACGATGATGTTCTTCGATTGACCAACGTAGATGCCGGCGTCCGATGCGCCGATGGCGACGGAATCTTCAATCAGCACGTTCTTGCACTGCACCGGATAAAGCCCGTAGGAACCGTTGCTGGCTTTGGGCCCACCGGTCCACTCGGTGCGAACGCGGCGGATAGTAACACCCGTTGCCCCGTTTATCTTTAGCGCGTCGCCTTTCGAGTCTTCAATCGCAAGGTCCTCAATGGTGAAGCCGCCGGATGTAACCAGCATGCCGGCCGATCCCGTTTTCTGGTTCTTGAAAGAGAGGATGGTCTTGTTCATCCCCTTGCCGCGAATGGTCACGTTTTCGACGGAGAGCGATAGAGTGGCGGTGAGGTCATGCGTGCCTTCCGGCAGTTCGATGACAGCGCCCGGTTTGGCAAGGATGAGTGCTTCCTGGGTTTTCTTCTGGAAGTCGGGACCGGGCTGAATGCCGGAGTCCTTCTTAGCGCACGAGCACAGCAGGGCGAGCATCAGTGCGGTGGTACCAGCGAGAAGTGTTTTCACGGGTTGATCCTTCGTTGCCTGAGTTTATACCTCGAACTCACCGGCGGAAGCAAGGCCCACGCGCTCCGCTATTTGAGACTAGAATGTTGAACGGCGCGTGAAAACACTTATCGTATTTCTCCTCGCGGCGTTCAGCATGCTTGCCCAAACCGTTCCTCTCGTGTTCGACACCGATATGGGCAACGACATCGACGATGCGCTGGCGTTGGCCATGTTGCACGCGCTCGAAAGCCGTGGGGAGTGCCGGTTGATCGCTGTAACAATCACCAAGGACAATCGATGGAGCGCGCCGTACGTGGATCTGGTCAACACGTTCTACGGCCGGCCGAATATCCTCATCGGCGTCGTCAAGGGCAGCGGAATAACGCCTGAGAGCAACCCGTTGATTCAATTGCCGTTGGAACGCAAAGGCGCGGACGGCAAGTTTGTATATCGTCATCGGCTGACGAACGGAGCGGACGCACCCGAAGCCGTTGGCTTGCTCCGCCGTGTGCTGGCTGCTGAAAAGGACGGAAGCGTCGTCATCGTGCAGGTCGGCTTCAGCACCAATCTGGCGAGGCTGCTTGACTCGCGCGCCGACACGGAACTGGTTGCCCGCAAAGTGAAGCTGCTATCGGTGATGGCCGGCAATTTCGCTGAGAGCAAGCCCGAATTCAACGTTGAGAAGGACACTGCCTCCGCTCAGAAGCTCTTCGATCGGTGGCCGGCCGATATCGTGGTGAGCGGGTTTGAAATCGGCGACGCAATGCGCTTCCCAGCGGAGCGAATCGAGAGAGACTTCGCGTACGTCAAGGATCATCCAGTGGCAGAAGCGTACCGGGCCTACAAACCCATGCCGTATGATCGACAAACCTGGGATCTGACTGCGGTTCTCTTTGCAGTGCGTCCAGCGGCGGGTTATTTCTCA
>JBGPSX010000024.1:0-17299 GCA_041490325.1 Bryobacteraceae bacterium
ACGCGGCCATGGGCTAAGGCGATCCGTGAGGCAGTGATCACGCGCAAGATGCCACCGTGGTTTGCGGATCCGCGATACGGGCATTTTTCAAATGATCGCTCGCTGTCCGCATCCGAAATTGAGACTTTGGTGAACTGGACAGAGACCGGGGCCCTGGAAGGACCTGCTAACAGTGCTCCGCCGCCGCGCAAATGGCCGGTGGGGTGGAGTATCGGTTCTCCAGATGAGGTTTTCGAGGCGCCGGGAGAGTTCGTCGTTCCAGCTCGCGGCGTTGTGGACTACCAGTATCTAATTCTGCCCACCAGCTTCACTGAGGACAAGTGGGTGGAACGCGTGGAGGTGAGACCAACCCAGCGGTCCGTCGTGCACCACGCGGTAGTGTATATTCGCGAGCCTGGCTCGAAGTGGCTTGCCGGGCAACCAACTCGTGTGATGTTTACGCTGCCGCCCACGGCCGATCACCGGCCGAATCCGCAAGGAGTGACCACGAGCGACATTCTCATGGTCTATACGCCGGGAAATTCGTTTGAAGTCTGGAAGCCGGGAATTGCCAAAAAGATCAAGGCTGGATCCGATCTGGTGGTGCAACTGCATTACACTGCCACTGGCGCGCCCATGGCAGACCGCACGCGAGTCGGGATAACGTTTGCCAAAGAGCGGCCGAAGTCGGCGGTCCTGACGCTGCAAATGGGCAACGATCGCTTTGTGATTCCGCCCGGCGATCCGGGCTATCGCGTCGCGGTGTCCGGCACACTGCCCAACGACGCGCTTCTCATAGGTCTGCTTCCGCATATGCATCTTCGCGGCAAGGCGTTTGAGTACATGATTGCGGGTCCCAACGGCGCGGTCGAGACGCTGCTCAAAGTGAAGAATTATGATTTCAACTGGCAGATCAACTATCGGCTTTTGCAACCGCGCTGGATTCGCGCCGGGACGCGGTTGATGTGGACGGGGAGCTTCGACAATTCGTCCAACAACCCGCGCAATCCGGATGCAGCCGCCGAGGTTCGCTTTGGCGAGCAAAGCTGGGAGGAGATGATGATCGGATTCTTCGATGTCCTGGTGGACGCGGGAATCGACAAGGCGTCATTCTTCGAGCGCAAACGTTAGCACGCCACAGTAACTGGTCAAAAATGCACACCGCCTCGCGGGTCCACAGCCGTTTCCCACAGACCAAAATAAAGTAGAATCAGGAAAGGTACACGTTGGCATCCAGCGTGCACCTCTTGTCAACCTATGTGGGGAAAACCAGGTGAAGGACAATCCGCTCAGAATCCTGCGGCGCAGCCGGCTCAGCCGTCGCCCGCAAATGGTCCGAGCCCGAGTAGCTCATCAGCACGGCCGACAGTTTTCGGCGAGTCGATGAGGATCATCGGCGAGGTCACCAGTGACGAGGAGTTGTATCTGGCTGGGGACCTGGAAGGCAAACTGGACCTTCGGAATCGGCTCACCATCGGACCCAACAGTAAAGTGAACGCGAACATCCGGGCTAAAGAGGTGGTGGTGTTCGGCACAGTGCGTGGCAACGTCGAGGCAGAGAACCGTATTTCGCTGCGGGCTGGGGCGACGATTGTCGGCGACATCAAGACGGCCGGCATCGTCATCGAAGACGGCGCCTACTTTAAAGGCGGTATTGATATATCCCGCGCCGAACCCGCAAAGGCCGCTCCTCGCGCTGCCGGAGCAAGCGCCGGCGAGAAGCGTTGAGCTGAAATCACCTCAGGACAGTAGTAACGCTTCGTCACTCTGAGTTGTCTAATGACTGAGGCCGCAACCTTGAAACAGAGGAACTGTGGCCGTGGAGGAGAACGCCCGTCAGAAATGGCGGGCGTTTCTTTTGTGCTCTGGATTCAGCTAGCGAACTGATTTGAGTTTGTTGGCGATGCGCTTCTTCGCCGAGCGCTCGGGTTTGAGATCGAGAGCGGCCTGGTACGCCGTCCGTGCCTCGGCTGTATGCTGGCGGGCGGCCTCGAGATCGCCGATCTGCTCGAAGACATCCGGATTCTGCACATCCTGCCTAGAAACTTGATGCAATTCCTCGAGCGCCTGATCCCCGGCGCCGGTCTTTCCCAGCGAGCGAGCCAAGGCCAGCCGGGCCGCGACGTAACTGGGTTTCGCCGCCAGCACCTTGCGATACTCCTCCACTGCGCCGGCGTTGTCGCCGCGTTCGGCCAGAGTCTCAGCCAGGCTGAGCCGTGACGGCAGGTAATCGGGGGACGTTCGCAAATTCTCGCGCCACAGATCGATAGCCTCCTGCTGGCGATTCTTTTCGCCGGCCAGTAGAAGCGCCAGGTTATGGCGGGCAGGAAGCAGGTCCGAATTCTTCTGAAGAGACTGACGGTACAACTGTTCGGCCTCAGTTCGCTTGCCCTCCGAGGCTTTGAGCGTTCCGAGTGCATTGAAGGGCTCGGCTGAATTGGGCGCTAGCGTGGTTGCTTTGCGATAAGCCGCCTCCGCATCCTTGCGCCGGTTCAAGCGCTGATACACCAGGCCCAGGTTATACGGGAGGTAGCTGTACTTTGGCGTGAGCCGGATGGCTTCCTGGTAGGCGCGAATAGCCGATTTGTAATCGCCGGTTTCGACGAAGGCCAACGCTTCGTTGTGCAACGGATAGGACCAATGTTGCGCGCGGCGGATGGCATCGCGAAAGGCTGGAATCGCTTTGTCGTACTGGGCCTGCTCGAGGTAGGCGATGCCCAGCGCGTTGAAGCCGTACGCTCCGCCGGGATCGATCCGCACTGACTGTTCCAGCAATTGCGCCGCTTCTAGAAACTTCTTCTGGAACAACAGCGCTCTGCCCTGGAAAAAGTCCTGCCGCCCTTCCAGATACAGCGACTCTTGCGTGAGGGTACGGGCAGCGTCCATGTAGCGGCCGCCGCGTTCGAACTCCTCGCGCGATTGAGGGGACTCATCGCCCGCCAGATAGCGGAGCAGAACTTCCTGCCCTTTGTTCTCAAGCGCGATACGGAGTTGGTTTTCCCGCTGCTGGTATTGCTCCGGCGCGAGCACGGGCTTCAAGCTCTGCAGCGCCGAGAATGCATTGTCTCGATCGGCGGGCAGAATGCGTCCGGCGCCGAGAGCTGCATTGAAGCGGTCGAGTTCCTCGGGAGCTTGTGGTTCCAGCGGCGCTTCAGCGGGCGAGGCCGACGCCAGATAAACCGGATCGCCACTGCGGGCATCGATAACCCTGCGCCAGTGCGCCATGTTGATGCCGGCCTTCTTCATATCCGACAACTTGATATCCACATTGCCCGGGCTGATGTCTTGCGGATGTTGCTTGTCGCCGGTCGCTCTCGGGACTTGCGTCACGACGTAGCGAATGAGTTCGTTGCCATCCACAACCCCGTCGCCATTGTCGTCCGCGGCGCCCTCGATGCCCTTCAGCACGTAATAACTGAAGGCGCCATGTCCTCCGCCGAATTCGGGGCCCTCCAGCGAAAGTTCCTTGCGGCGTCCGGCCATCATGCCCAAAAGCTGGCCTTCGAGATTCTTGAAATTCTCAACGTCGGAATTTACGGTGGTATTGTGGATGGTTCCGATAGTGCCGGCCTTGCATACGTCCACGAAGAGCAACACGCGGCCGACCTTGGTGAGCTGTTCCTCAAAGAGCAACTGCAACTCGGCCATGGGCAGCGACGTGCTTTTCAAGTCTTGGGGATCTGAGTCGTAGGTCAGGATGTAAGCGCCCTTGCTGCCTGGAACCTCGACCGTGCCGTGTCCTGCCACCAGGATGATCACCGTGTCATTTTTCGTCGCGCGGCGCTTCAAAAAGTCCTGAAAGCCGTTGCGCACCGCCGCGGTGGTTGCTTTTTCGTCGGTGAGCAGAAGGATATTGTCCGGGGGAAGATTTCCAGCACGCGGGCTGGCCAGCAACTGGCCGAATACGCTGGCGTCGGCATTTGCAAATTGCAGCGACAACTCCGGCTTGGCGTATTTTGAAATGCCAACTAACAGGGCATAGGTCTTGCCGCCGGTGGTGGCCGCAGCGGTCTCAGCCGCGGCTTGACTGGCCAGCGCTTGCTCGATATCGAAAACTTTGCTCTTGATCCAGACCGCATCCGGCCACTGTTGCCGGAGTTTGTCGTACATTTCGAGCGCGTTGGAGAGCAGCTTACGATTCTCGAATATGGTGGCCTCGCCGACCAGTGCGGCCTCGTCTTTAGGATTGGCTGCCAGGGCTGCGTCGTAGGGCGCAAGCTCAGCCAGCACGTCGGCCGGCAGCTTGTCGTGTGGCGTGGGAGGAACCTCGGGCCTGTTGAGGCCGCGCGTCATGCTGACGCCGTAGTGCTGTTGGCTCGCCACCGCCACGCGTAGAGTTTGCGGCAGGATGCAGGCGCGGGCTGGTTGTTCTGAAATCTTGCCGGTCTTGACCTTGGGCTGTTTCGCGTCCAGGCGGACTTCGCCGGCGGGACTCAGTGTATTGATCGCTTTCGCGGGACAAAACAGAAAGGAAGCGGGGGCGGTGTCGGTCTTGATGCCATCGCCGGAGAAGAGCAGGTCGCCTGGGCGGGCGGCGAGTGGCGTCTCCGTGTCGGCGCGGAGTAATTTGCTTCCGGCGCCAGAGAGGATCAGGCCGACGGGTTCTTCTTTGGGGGTGTCGGCGTAGGCGAGGGGCGCAAGGAGGAACAAGAGTCCAATTAAAACGTGTTCGCATGAGTGCGAACACTGCACGCAGGAGTGCGTGCGCCACGGCTTACGCATTGACGGCGGCCTTTACTACTAGCGAGGCTACCGTGTACAGGCGGATCGGCACGGCTTTGCCGCGCACGGGGACGTCGCCCAGCGCCACGGTTTCTACCTGATTTCCGAGCAAGTCCTGCGTGGTGCCGGTCATCAGTAATTTCGTATGGTGCTCCTTGTTGAGACTCTCGAGCCTGGACGCGAGATTAACCGTGTCGCCTAGAACCGTAAATTCCATCTTATCGGCTGAGCCGATGTTGCCGACAACGGCAGTCCCGGTATGGATGCCTGTCCCGGTCTGAAACTGGCTTGGCGCCGTGACCATGCGGGTGGCGCAGCGGACGGCGCGCAGCGGGTGATCTCCGGGCGTGGCCCCCTCATCCTCGTCACAAAAGATGGCGAGAATACCGTCTCCGATAAACTTGTTGACATGACCCTTGTACATCATGATGATCCCGACCATCAGGGCCATATATTCGTTCAATAATTTGACCACCACTTCCGGCCCTTGCTCCTCGCAGACGCGCTCGGTGAAGGCTGTGAAACCGCGGATATCTGAGAATAGAATCGTCACATTCAGCCGTTTACCCGATAGAGCGATCGACTGATTTTCGTCCAGTGACGTGGTGAGCTGCTTGCCGACGAATAGCGAAACGGCGCGCCGGAACAGATTCCGGCCCTTCTCTTCTCTCCAGAATCGGTAGACCACGGATAGGACCAGGCAGACCGTAGTCCCGAGCAGGATTTCCGAAGTCGACATGATGAAGCCGCCTTCAAACAGCACATGCGTGGCAACCAGAATTCCGGCGACTTCGAGCAAGATAAAGCTGGCCGCGCGGGCGGTGAGAGTGATCGTAATCCAGACCGTGACGGAAGTGCATAGGATCAACGCCAGCATCCGGATCCAGGCTGGAATCGGCTTCAGGTACTTGCCTTCGAGCAGCGTGCGGACGGTGTTGGCATGGATCTCGACGCCGGGCGTACTCCACTTGGGGCCGCTGAACAACGTGAAAAATGGCGTATCGAAGCGGTCCTCCATGGCGTCCACTCCGACTAGAGCGATCTTGCCCGCCACCCACTCACGCAGTTGCTTGGTATTTCCGGCTTTGGCAGCCGCCTCGAAATCCGCCATCGATACTCTGGGAAATGTCCCCGGGCCGCCGGCGTAGTTAATGGCAATGGTCCGCTCCGGCGAAATCGGTATGGAGCGGCCCTGCAGAAAAAGCTTGCCATTTTTCAACTCCGCGTCGGCGCCCAGATACTTCTCCACCACGCGCATGGCGAGCGAGCGTTCCGGCGGCGGATCGTCCGCTTTGGCAGCGGGCGTC
Organism: Bryobacteraceae bacterium; assembly: GCA_041490325.1. Classification (GTDB taxonomy): domain Bacteria; phylum Acidobacteriota; class Terriglobia; order Bryobacterales; family Bryobacteraceae; genus Palsa-89. Next base: position 6,009 of record JBGPSX010000024.1, read on the forward strand.
TCGATCAAAACTTGATTTCGGATGAAGTCGTCCGGATCGGCGGTGAGGTTGGTGAACGCGCTCAACCCCAGGCCGGCGGCGATCATATTGATAGGGACCATTTGGGAGCTCTTGTTCGAATTCAGCTCCGCCACATAGCCGCACACCACCGGGACTGGCGAGGTGCTGACGGCTTCACCGAGCAAGCGGTCATTGTCCGGCTCCCACTTGTCCACCGGTACGCCAAACGCCAAGTCCAGGCCGATGACCTTGGCCCCGTTTTCTCCCGCGGCGCGAATGATGTCGGCATAGTGTTTGTGCCAGAAGACCCGCAGTTCAGGAAAATTGTCGAAGGCCTTCTGATCGGCGGTCAAGAGGACGATGTTGGGGATGGTGGGGTGTCCGGACAAAAAGTCACGCACGACAAAGTGGGCGTCGTATGCTTTGAGGTTGAGGGTCTGGAAGAAGCGGATGTCGTTGAGAAACCACGCCGCTAGCGTGCTGCCGACGGCCAGCGCCACGCAGAGGGCCCAGTGCCTCCACTTCTTCTTCATGTTAACCTGCATCTTACTACGGCAGTGCGCCGAGAGCGCTTTAGAGTGTCCATGAATTTCACACTGAGGGCGCTCGCCCTATCCTTGTTTTGCGTCATAGCGGGGCTCGCTCAAACCACGCAAGGTCTGATTTCGGGCAAGCTGGTTAGCTCGGTCACCGGCCGGCCGATCGGCGGGGCCAACGTCTTCTATTCGAGTACCATCAGCAACCTCGCCGGCGTTTCGGCCAGCGACGCTTCCGGTTATTATTATCTGCCTCTGCTCTCGCCGGGGTTCTATCAGATCCGCGTCATCGTGCCGACTTTTCAATCGCAGGAAGTGCAGGAACTGGAGCTAACGGTAGCCGCGCGGATCGAGCTGGATTTTAGGCTGCGGCCATTGAACGATGTGTGGGAATCGGGCGAGTACAAGAGCGTGTTTCTGCCCGGTTCGAAAACGATCGTAACGTTCTTCGGCCCCGACGTGGATCCCAGCAAGTCGGGATCGTTTGAGGCGCAAAAAGGGCGGCGGCAAGCGCTGGAGTCAACCGTTTCAGAAGTGATCACTTCGACCGAGATCAACAATCTTCCGCTGTCGGGCCGCGACGTCTACACCATGCTGATCACGCAACCCGGCGTGACATCGGATGCTGCAACCGGCCGCGGTCTCGGTCTTGCGATCAACGGGCAGAGGCCCTCGTCGTCGAACTTTCTTTTGGATGGCGTCGAGAACAACAATTATCTGATCACAGGCCCGCTGACTGTAGTTGCGCCGGAGGCAATTCAGGAGTATCGGATATCCACCAACAACTTCTCCGCCGAATACGGGCGCACCTCCGGGTTTCTGGCGAACGCGATCACGCGCTCGGGGAGCGATCGGTTTCACGGCGTCGGATATTTCTACATAAAGAACGAAGCGCTGAACGCGAATGGATTTCAGGAGAACTTGCGGGGATCTCCGCGCACGCCGGCCAAGGAGTCGACGCCGGGATTCGTCGTGGGAGGGCCGGTGCTGCCACACCGGATGTACTTTTCGAGCGCCCTGGAACATTTTCGAAGCCGCAGCCAGCAGGCGCCCTTCACCTTCTTGTTTCCGACCACGATCTTTGTTCCCAGTTTCACCAGTGCAAACTCAATCGCGCGCCAGTTGCTGGCGCAGTTCCCGGCCCCCGCGGTTACGGACCGCAATCTGCCGACGGCTCAGTTGACGCTCACGCCGCCGGTGTCCATAAATCGCACGCTGGCCATCGAGCGCCTGGATTACAGCACGCCGGGTGGAAGAGATCGGCTCATGGGGCGCGTGCTCATCAACGGGTTGGGACGTCCCGATTTCATCTGGACGCCTTATAAAGACTTTGTTTCCGCTCTGTCACAGGACACGTTGGCCGTGGGTGTCAGCTACATTCACTCGTTTCGTCCGACATTGACCAACGAAGCCCGGTTCAGCGGCAGCTCTGACGATCTGAGCTGGGATCGGCCGCATCCCGAGATTCCAACGCTCGAAACCAGCGACCTCTATATCGTAAATGGTGTAGCGCAGGTGGGCGTGGCTTTGCCTGGGAGTCCCGCGTTCTATGCGTATAAGAACGTGAACAAGAGCTGGGAGGCACTGGATAACGCCATCTGGTCGCACGGCCAGCACGTGGTGACGGCGGGTGCGGGTTTGCTATTTCGATCGTCGGACGGCTACCTGACGTCGGGCCGGGACGGGGATTACAAATTCAGCAATATTATTACATTCGCTCTCGACACTGCCAGTTCGTTTCGAGCGCCCATCGATAGGAACGCGCTTCCAACGGTTCAGGAACCCGACTTCAACCGGACCTATCGATACACACAGTTTTTCCTGTTTGCGCAGGACACCTACCGGGTTACGTCGCGCCTGACCGCCAACTACGGCGCGCGTTATGAGTTTTATGGAGGTCCGCAAAATACCGGCGCCGCCAAGGACACTCTCATCCGCCTTGGCTCCGGTTCCACGCTAGCGCAACAACTGGCGAGCGCAACGCTACCCAAACCCTCGAACGGGGATCAGCAGATCTTCGCATCGGACAAGAAAGATTTCGCGGTTCGCGTGGGCGCCTCTTACGATCTTTTTGGTTCCGGCCGGACGCTGCTGCGCGGCGCTTACGGCACGTTTTATGACCGGCCCTTCGACAACCTGTGGCAAAACGTACGCAACAACAATTTCATCCTGCCGCAGCTTACGCTCCCTGCAGGCCGCATAAACTATCTTCAGCCGGTGGCCACCACTCTCGCGATTTTTCAGGGCAAGCCGTTGGACAACAATTTTCCGGACCTGACTCTGGTAGATCCGACACTCCGGAATGGATACGCGCACAGTTACTTTGCCGGCGTGCAGCAGCGCGTTCGGGAGAACCTGACGGCGGAACTGAACGCGCTGGGGACTTATGGACGGCGGCTGATTACCACCGACCTCGTCAACCGCGACTTTTCGACTGCTGCCGGCCGTTACAACGACAACCTGCCGGACATCGCCTATCGCGCGAACCAGGGATTTTCGAATTACAACGCGCTCGCGGCTGTGATCCGCTATCGCACGAGTTTTGGCCTGGTGCAGGGCTCCTATACCTGGAGCCACACCATCGATAACCAGAGCGAGCCTCTGCTCGGCGACTTCTTCAACTTGAATTTCACCAGCATTTCAGGCAGCGGCGGCTCCAGCGGCCGCGCGGCGTTTTCACAGCAATTCAACCGGCTGGCCGATCGCGGGAATTCCGATTTCGATCAGCGCCACAACTTCGTCGTGTTTTCCTATTGGAATCTTCCGGCGCCGCCATTTGCGAAATCGAAGTGGGGGCTTCTGTTTCGCGACTGGATGCTCTCCGAATTGGCGGCCTTTCGTTCCGGATTTCCCTACAGCGTAATCGGAACAACGGGCGCAGTGGCAGGCGGAGGGCAGGTCTTCAACAATCGGCCCAACATTCTGGACCCGAATCAGACCCGGTTTCCGGATCCTATGCCTGTGCCCGGAGGCGAGCGGCTGCTGAATCCCGCCGGTTTTGCGCAAGCAGCGCCGAGCACGCTGGGAAATGCCGGGCGCAATGCATTTGGCGGACCCGGCTTCTACAATGTCGATTTGTCAGTTTCCAAGGCATTCGTCCTGCCTTGGTTGGGTGAAGGTGGAAGGCTCAAGTTCCGTGCCGACGCGTTCAACGTGCTGAATCATGCCAATCTCGGAAATCCGGATTCGCTGCTCACGTTTCCACTTTCGTCAACTTTCGGCATCGCGACTTTCGGCCGTCAGGGGACCCAATCCGGGTTTCCGGCTGTGAGTCCGCTGAATGAGACGCCCCGGCAGATTCAATTGAGCGTGAAGATCGAGTTTTAGCCGGCCTTGTGGCACACTTCGGGTATGGGATCGCTCAAGCGTTCACACAAGTGTGAACGCGGCACGCAGGAGTGCGTGCGCCACGTTGCTTTGACTATTGCGGGATCGGATCCTAGCGGGGGGGCTGGGATTCAGGCTGACCTCAAGACGTTTCACCAGTTTGGGGTTTATGGTGAGGCTGTCGTCACACTCATCACCGTGCAGAATACGTTGGGGGTCGAGCGTGTGGAGTGTCTGGCGGCGGATCTCGTCGAAGCGCAGATTCGGGCGGTCCTTGGGGATATTCCTCCGGCTGCGGCTAAGACTGGGGCTTTGGGGAATCGCCTGATCATCGAAAGCGTGGGGAATCTGGCGCGGGATTTTAGGTTTCCGCTCGTTGTTGATCCGGTTATGGTGAGCAAGCATGGCGCTCCACTTCTGGATGCGGACGGCGTCGCCGCGTTGAAGGCCCGGTTGTTGCCGCAAACGTTTCTCCTGACTCCCAACCTCGAGGAAGCTGGGCTGTTGACGGGAATCGAGGTAAAAGATGTCGCGTCCATGAAGGCCGCGGCGGAGAAACTACGAGAGTTGGGCCCTCGAGCGGTGCTGGTGAAGGGCGGCCACTTGAGCGGCAGAGCCGTGGATGTTCTGCTGCATGCTGGCGGATGGGCGGAGTTCGCAGAAGAGCGAATCGATACCCGGCACACGCACGGAACAGGATGCACTTACTCGGCGGCCATTACAGCCTTGCTCGCACGGGGTGATGACCTAGTTACAGCCGTTCGAAAAGCGAAAAAATTTATCAGCGCCGCGATTCTAACTAATCCCGGTCTGGGGTCGGGGACAGGGCCGGTGAACCATCATGCGGCTGTTCCTGATGCTTAGGCTGGTCGGGGAGGATGAACGACGTCTCCCCCGGGCGCAGGAGCTTTAGCTTTTTGCGGATTTCGAGTTCCTGCTCCGAAGGATTCTGCTCCAGCTTCCGGATGCGATTGCGGCGGTACTCGTTCTCGCGCTGCAGCGCGGCGTTGTCTTCTTCGAGCTTGCGGATCTCGGTCCATTTTTCCTTCAACGCGGGCACGCCTTGAGGGCCGCGCAACGCCAGGTAGCCGTACGCTCCGACCAGAACGAACAAGATCAGGAAGACGACCCGGCGAACAGTGCTCTTAATTTGCGGCGGCATGAGTCCTTACATCGTTTATAATCCTCTTTTGTCAAAAGGTCCAGAGGAACAACAAAAAAACTACAATGACCGACAAGATTGTTGTGCTGAGCACCTGCGCTTCTCTCGAAGAGGCCGAGCGCATCGCGCGCACGTTGGTGGAGAAGAGACTGGCGGCGTGCGTCAACGTGACTCCAGCCGTGCGGAGCTTCTATCGCTGGAAGGGCGAGATCGAAGATGACCAGGAGATTCTCATGGTGATAAAATCCAGCCGCGCCCTTTTCCATCAACTGAGAATCGAGATCGAGAAATTGCATTCCTACGAGGTCGCGGAGGTGATCGCAATGCCGATTGTGGACGGATCGGAAGCCTACCTGGGCTGGCTGGACCAGGAATTGTCGCACAAGCAGGACTCATGACCGAGCGGCCCACGCACGCGCGCTATTGGGTCATCTTCTTCGCGGTCACGCTGGCGATCCTGTCCTACATCGATCGGGTCTGTATCTCGCAGGCCGCTCCCGAGATCGCTAAGGAATTGAAGTTTTCAGATGTCGAGATGGGGAAGATCTTCGGCGCGTTCGCGCTGGCGTACGCACTGTTCGAGATTCCAGGCGGTTGGCTGGGCGACTGGATGGGTCCGCGCAAGGTGCTGCTTCGGATCGTGCTGTGGTGGTCGGCTTTCACCGCGTTCACCGGGGCGATGCGCAGCTTCCTAACGCTTTGGATCTGCCGCTTCCTGTTCGGCGCCGGCGAGGCGGGTTGTTTCCCGAACCTGACCAAGGCGTTCACCACCTGGCTGCCCGTGTCGGAGCATGTGCGGGCCCAGGGAATCATGTGGATGTTCGCGCGGTGGGGTGGCGCGTTTACGCCGCTGCTGGTGGTTTGGGTGCTGCGCTACGTGAGCTGGCGCTATGCTTTTGGAATCTTTGGCGCTCTTGGTGTGGTCTGGGCAGTGTTCTTCTATCGTTGGTTCCGCGATAACCCGCGCGAGCACAAGAGCGTGAACGCGGCGGAACTGGCTTTGCTACAAGGCAGAGAGAAGCTCGCGTCGGGACACGGCAACGTGCCCTGGCTGAAGCTGTTGACGTCGCGCTCCATCCTGTTGCTCTGGCTGCAATATTTCTTTGTTTCGTTCTCCTGGTATTTCAACATCACTTGGCTGCCCACTTATTTGCGCCAAAACTTTCACCTGTCGGCCGGCGAAGCGGCGCGGCTGGCCGTCCTGCCATTGTTTTTCGGCGGCATCGGATGCTTGTTTTGCGGGGTTGTTTCATCGTGGCTCGGCAAACGGATTGGAATCGGGAAGAGCCGGCGCAGGCTCGCGACCACGGGATTCCTGGGCGCCGGTTCGTTTTTCGCCCTCGCGATCCAGTTTTCCGATCCCATGTGGGTGATGCTCGCGATGGGGATGGCGAGTTTCTTCAACGATCTGGTGATGCCGCCTGCGTGGGCCGCCTGCATGGACATCGGCGGTAAGTATGCTGGCACGGTGGCCGGATCGATGAACATGATGGGAAACCTGGCCGGTTACGCATCGCCGGTGATCGGCGGCTATATTCTGAGCCAGACTGGGCGGAATTGGAACACGTTCCTGTATCTTCTAGCAGGTGTTTACTTGCTCGGTTCGGTGATTTGGCCATTTATCGATCCGGAGAAGCCGATCGAATAGCCCGGGCCGCGGGCGGCCTGCTTCCTCACGAAGCCGCCCGCGATAAAAGGCGGCCGCTTACTGTTTGGTCTTGTCTTTGACTTTTGCTGCCGTGTTCTCGGTTGCGGCCGCGGTTTTGTGAACGCCCTTCTTGGTGCCCTTGGCGACGCCTTTAGCGGCGTGCTTGGTGGACTTGCCGGCGCTCTTGGCAGCGTCCTTGGCGTCGCTTCCCGCTTTCTTCATCTCCTGCTTCGGCGTGTCCTGCGCGAATGCCGCTAGACCGGTTGTGATTACGCCGATCGCGAAAACTCCAAATGTCTTTCTGATCATGACTGCCTCCACCCTATGGACGCAGAACCAGGACTTCCTGATTTCATGAGAAACATTTTAAAAGCTTAAGCTTAGGCCATTCGGTGCTAGATTAGGAATAGAGGCTTTTTGTCATGCCTACGCCTTCTAAATCCCGCCCGTCCCTGTTTGGCTCCGATTAGGCCTCCTCCTTTTCATTCGAAGAATTGTCGATAGAAGAAGGGAGATTTGTATGCTCAGCGAAACGGTCCGGTTGGACCTCCCGCACATTTTGACGCCTTTGCCGGGCCCTCGCGCGCAGGCGGTGATTGAGCGCGACGGGAAGGTGCTCTCACCGTCCTACACGCGTAGCTATCCGTTGGTCGCCAGCCGGGGCGAAGGCGCCATAGTCGAGGACGTCGATGGGAATCGTTTCCTCGATTTCAGCGCTGGAATTGCGGTTGTATCTACCGGGCACTGCCATCCCAAGGTGGTTGAGGCCATTCAGCAGCAGTCGGCGCGGTTGATTCACATGTCCGGGACGGATTTCTACTACGAGAACATGGTGCAGCTTGCCGAGAAGCTGGCCGCGCTCGCGCCAGGTGGCGGTCAGCAACGCGTCTATTTCGGGAATTCGGGCGCTGAAGCCAATGAGGCGGCGATGAAGCTGGCACGTTTTCGCACCGGGCGGGAAAAGTTCATTGCATTTCGAGGCGCGTTTCATGGCCGGACCATGGGGGCGCTGTCTCTGACGGCCAGTAAGGTGGTTCAACGCAAAGGATTCGGTCCGCTGGTTCCAGGCGTGTATCATGCCGAGTATCCCGATCCTTACCGCCGGCCAGCGGGGCTGACAGCCGAAGATCACGCCGTCGCCTGCGTGCGCGCGATCGAGAATGAACTGTTTCGGACCATCGTGCCGGCCGAGGAAGTGGCCGGTATCGTCGTCGAGCCGATCCAAGGCGAAGGCGGATACATCGTGCCGCCCAAAGCATTCTTCGAAGAATTGGCCGGGCTGGCAAATCGACACGGAATCCTGCTGATTTTCGATGAAGTGCAGAGCGGCATGGGGCGGACTGGCCGGATGTGGGCGTCCGAGCATTTTGGCGTCGTGCCGGACATTTTCAACTCCGCGAAGGGAATCGCAAGTGGTCTGCCGTTGAGCGCTACCATCGCACGGGCGGACATCATGACTTGGCCGGTTGGAGCGCACGCATCTACCTTCGGCGGAAATCCGGTAGCGATAGCGGCGGCGCTCGCAACCATTGAGCTGTTGGAGCGTGAATTGATCGCGAACGCGGCGCGGGTCGGCGCCTACATTCTGGATCGGCTGCGCGATTGGCCGCGCCGGTTCCCGATCGTCGGCGATGTACGCGGGCTGGGGCTGATGATCGGGATCGAGATGGTGAAAGACCAGGCCACCAAGGAACGCGCGCCGGAACTGCGCGATCGGCTGGTGACGCTGGCCTTCGAGCGCGGACTGCTGGTGCTCGGCGCGGGACGGAATGTGATCCGCTTGTGCCCGCCGTTGATCGTCAATCGGGATCAAGCCGAGTTCGCTGTGGATACACTGGAGGAATGTCTGAAGACGGTGGCGTAGCCGCTTCCGCGTCATCGTGCACACGATCGTCGCGCACGCTGGACGTCGGCTGCGGGATCAACAAATATCCCGGCGCGATCGGTATCGATCGGAATCCCCGCACTAAAGCTGACGTGGTTTGCGACCTGGACCGATTTCCGTATCCCTTCCGCGACAATTCCTTCGGCGCGCTTCGCGCCGTGCACGTAATCGAGCATGTCGGCGACGTAATTCGCGCCATGGAAGAGTTTCACCGGGTGGTGGCGCCCTCAGGCCGCGTCTTCATCGTGACGCCCCACTACACCGACTTCAGCTCCTTCTGCGATCCCACTCATCGCTGGCACCTGAACAGTTTCTCGTTCCGTTATTTCGGTGAAAACCATGCTGGCTTTGGCTACTACAGCGAGGCCCGGTTCCGCGAAATCTCGGTTCACGTACGGCTGTTGGCGTTGTGGCGATGGCTCGGGTTCGAGTTCCTGGTGAATCATTTCCCGCGTTTTCGCCGCTTCTGGGAGTATTACCTCTGTTACATAGTTCGCGGAAAAGTTATGGAGTTCGAGTTCGAGGCGATCAAGTAGGAGAGGTTTCGGCGCCCGGTGGCACTCCTATTGCGGAATAATCCTGGGGCGCGTACATAAAGTAATTGCCGCGTCTTCCGATGGTTAGATGTGGCAGATACTTCGCCATGATCGGGCGCTTATATGAATTCGCAGACGTGCTCCGGCATCATAGCCGGAAGCGCCGGGTGTCTCCGGATCATGCGCTCGGCAGGCGTGGCGAAGACATCGCACATCGCTTCCTGCAGCGCGCCGGGATCGTCATTGTTGCGCGCAATTACCGCATGTCTTCGGGCGCCGGTGAAGTGGATCTAATCGGCTGGGAGAATGACACCCTCGTTTTCATCGAAGTGAAGTCGCGGCAAACCGGCGACTATGGCTCGCCCGACCGTGCCATCGGACAACAGAAGCGGTTCAGCCTGTTTCGCACCGCGCGCGAGTATGCGCGTCACGCCGAAGTTCCCTGGGAAAGCATTCGCTTCGACGTGGTCAACGTGTTGTTCACCAGTCCTCCCCTGGTCACGCACTTCCGGGACGTATTCGGCCCGGCGGCAGCGTGATGGGCCCGGCAAGTCGTGCCGCCAAACGACTATTGGAAACCGCTCCCTGCGGTCACGCGGCTAGGGGTTATTCGGACATGAGGGCGTTCGGACGTTCTATGCACGTTGCTGCTAACCGAGCCGCGACCAAAGGGAGCGGTCATTTCTGCGTACGCTATAATCTCAGGCTTAACTCATTTCCAGTTCTCTTGAAAGGCGTGCATTGCCACAATTGCGCAAAGATCCGGTGACCGGCCGGTGGGTCATCATCGCCACCGACAGAGCCCGGCGTCCCAGCGATTTCATGCGGGCGGCGGCGATTCCAAATCCGAACGGCAACGGCACCTGCCCATTCTGTTCAGGCCACGAGGACCAGACGCCGCCGGAAGTGTTGGCCTATCGGGAGAATGGATCGAATGGCTGGAATCTGCGGGTAGTTCCGAACAAGTTTCCCGCGTTGCGCGTGGAGGGCGTGCTGGATCGGGAAGGCGAAGGTTTGTATGATCGCATGACCGGCGTGGGCGCGCATGAGGTGATCATCGAGAGTCCGGAACACAGCGTATCGCTGGCCGACCTGCCGGAGAAACGTGTTGAAGATTTATTCTGGGCTTTCCGCGATCGTATTGTGGATTTGAAGCGTGACAGACGCCTGCGCTACATTCTGTTGTTCAAGAATCACGGTGAGGCGGCGGGCGCGTCGCTCCAGCACTCGCATTCGCAAATCATCGCCTTGCCAGTGGTGCCGATTCAGGTGCAAGAAGAGATCGACGGGGCCAAACGCTACTATTCGTTCAAAGAGCGCTGTGTATTCTGCGATATCGTGCGGCAAGACGCGGCGGAGGGGTCCCGGGTGATTCTCGAGACGGATGAAATACTGGTGATCTCGCCCTATGCGCCGCGCTTTCCCTTCGAGACGTGGGTGATTCCTCGCGCGCATGGGTCGCACTTCGAGAATGCGCATCCCAGTTTGATCCAAAGCCTGGCGTGGGCGATGCGGGCCATCATCCGAAAGATTGAGCGGGTGCTGGAACATCCTTCCTACAATTTCGTGATCCACACTGCACCGGTCCAGGAAGCTCCGCTCGACCACTATCACTGGCATCTGGAAATAATTCCCCGTCTGACGCGAGTGGCTGGATTCGAGTGGGGTACGGGGTTTTACATCAATCCGACGCCGCCCGAGGAATCGGCGCAGTTCTTACGCGATGCTGGATTGTGACGCTTCGAGCAATCGTGGCGCCCGGTAGCTGACCGGAGAACTATTGAGGAGAGCGCGCGCGGCTCGTTCGGGCTTTGCGGTTTCAAACAAGCAAGTTCGAGAACCTGCCCGCCCTTCCACGCGAACCGTGGCTGCTTTGTGGCTCACTCGGTAGGCCATTTGCGCCCCAACGTGTAGCTGGAGAGTATCGAGCGGCCAATCTGAATCGGCGACCATGCGGATCCCTCCTTCTGGCGTGATGAGTATGGTCATGTCCGAAGGAGTGTTTCCCGATTGAACTGCGCTTTCTGCGGCATTTAGAATCTGCACGGCGTTGTCTACGAACCGGTTCACAATTCTCTTATCGGTGCGTGGGCAACCGATTTGAGCTTTTCGAGGACAATGAAGGTATGCGCATCCTTCTTTTCAGTGGCAAAGGAGGCGTTGGCAAAACCAGCATCGCCGCAGCCACTGGACTGCA
>JBGPSX010000025.1:0-17168 GCA_041490325.1 Bryobacteraceae bacterium
CCCGATTCCGGCGAACTCAAAATCACAAAAGGCACCCTGCTGACTCCCTCGGCGCGCGATCTCGCCAAGGAACGCGGCATCCAGATCATCGAAGTCTCAGCCGACCAGCTCGCCACCACCACGCCTCCAGCGAAAACTATCGCGATCGGCGCCGATCACGGCGGATTCCAACTCAAGGAAAAACTCAAGCCGATCCTTGAAGAGTACGGACTCCACATCCACGACGTCGGCGTCGAATATGAAAAGCCCGTCGATTATCCCGACATCGCGCGCCAAGTCGCCGAAATCGTCGCTAAAGGTCAGGCCGCGCGCGGCATCATCATCGACGGCGCGGGCATCGGCTCCTGCATCGTCGCCAACAAATTCCCAGGCATTCGCGCGGCCCTGTGCTATGATAAAGCTTCAGCCAGAAATAGCCGGGAACATAATGATTCTAATGTACTTACACTCGGCGGACGACTGCTGACTCAAAGCCAGGCCGAGGACGTCCTGCGGGTTTGGCTCAGCACTCCATTCGCCGGCGGACGGCATGCCGCCCGGGTTCAGAAAATCGCCGAGATCGAAAAGGCCACACGAAATTGGACGCCGCAGAGTTAGATCAACTGGTCGCGCAGATTGGCGAGGAGATCCTCGCGCGCACCAATCGTCTGGGCCCCCTTCCGCCCGGCTCGCTACGGCCCGGCTCGCTACGGCCCGGCGCCGAGGGGCTGAACATTCCCGACCTGGTTTGTCCCGGTTGTACGCAGCGGTGCCCGCAAACTTGCGAGCGGAAAGCGAAGGAGATCGTCAAGGCCGGGGCGTGCCGCCTTTCCGCCAGCGACAAGCTGACGGCGATTGATCCCACCATCGCGCGGCTGATCGATCACACTCTGCTGCGCGCCGATGCCACGCGTGACGACATCCTCAAGGTTTGCCGCGAAGCGCGCCAATACAATTTCGCCAGCGTCTGCATCAATCCGTATTGGGTGCCGGTGGTCGCAGCCGAACTGGCCGGATCTCCGGTGAAAGTCTGCACGGTCGTCGGCTTTCCGCTGGGTGCAACGTCGACGGAAGCAAAAGTAGCGGAGACCGAAGCCGCGTTGCGAGTAGGCGCGCAGGAAATCGACATGGTGCAAAACGTCGGCGCGCTCCGCAGCGGCGACAACGACGCAGTGAAGCACGACATCGCAGCGGTAGTCGAAGTAACGCATCGCGCCGGAGCCATCGTCAAAGTAATTCTCGAAACCGCCCTGCTCGACGACAATCAAAAGATGATGGCGAGCATGCTGGCCAAACTGGCCGGCGCCGATTTCGTGAAAACATCCACCGGATTCGGACCTTCCGGCGCCACCGCGCACGACGTCGAGCTGATGCGCCTGGCAGTGGGACCTGAGATGGGCGTGAAAGCATCGGGCGGCATCCGCACGTTGGATGACGTGAAGAAAATGGCGGCCGCCGGCGCCAGCCGCATCGGCGCTAGCGCGAGCGTGAAGATCGTGGAAGCAACCACTGGCAAGGAGCAGCCGGTCTCGGCGGGTTACTGATCATCCATGGCTGCCCCCACCCCACGCAAAACCGCCGTCCGCTTTCAGGAACGCGCTGAGCTGCTCGACTTCCTGCTCGAAGTCGCCGCCGCCACTGCCGAAACGCTGGATCTCGATCGAATCCTCGCCAACGTCGGGTCCTTCGTGAAGCAAGTCATACCGTACGATTTGTTCGCGATCCTGCTCTACAGTGAACGCCAGCGTGGCCTCAGCATTCGTTACGCCATCGGCCACCGCGAAGAAGTGATCCGCAATCTTGTGCTGCCGCTCGGCGAAGGAATAACGGGCGCCGCCGCAGCCACGCACCAGCCCATCCTGGTGCCGGATGTTCGCAAAGACCCGCGCTATCTGAGCGCGCTGGACGCCGTTCAATCCGAGCTCGCGGTTCCGATGATGGCGCGCGGCAGGCTGGTGGGAGTGATCGATCTGCAGTCCACGCGACTCGAGACCTATCGCGAACAGGATCGCTCGTTGCTGCAGTTGATTGCCACGCGCGTGGCCGTTTCGATCGACAATGCGCGCCTCTATCGCCGAGTGGAACGACAGAATCGCACACTCAAAACACTGTCGTACCTGTCGCAGGAATTCAGCTCCATTCTAGATCTGGACGAGCTGCTCGGTAAGATTGCGAAGATCGTGCACGCGCTGGTCTCTTTCGATGCGTTCAGCATTTTGCTGGTGGATCCCGAGAAGAAAGTCCTCTGCCATCGCTTCAGTGAGCGCTACGACAAGCGCGTTGACCTCGACAACATTCCATTGGGCAAGGGCATTACCGGCGCCGCGGCTGAATCGCGCGAGATTGTTCGCGTAGCGGACACAGTCACCGATCCGCGCTACATCGCTTCGCATCCCGACATTCGTTCGGAAGTCGCGGTGCCGCTGATCGTTCAGGATCGCGTCGTCGGCGTGATGGATCTCGAGAGCGAGCGCATGGGATATTTCACCGAAGATCACGCGCGCTTGCTGGCCGTGCTGGCGCCGCAAGTTGCCAGTTCGGTTGAGAATGCCCGCCTCTATGAAGAACTCGAGCATAGCGAGCAGGCCATGGAGCAGGACCTCAAGGCTGCTCGCAATTTGCAATCCGTGCTGCTGTTGCGCGAGGCGCCCGAGATCGAGGGTTTGGAAATCGCCATTCGAGCGCGCCCGGCGCGCGAGATCACAGGCGACGTCTATGATGTCTTCGAGCACAACGACGACCGCACGGTATTCACCTTCGGCGACGTCAGCGGTAAGGGCGCCGCGGCGGCCTTGTATGGCGCCATGGTCAGCGGTCTGCTTCGCACTCTCGCGCATCGCAGGCGCAGCCCTGCTGAATTGCTTCGGGTGCTGAATAACGTTCTCCGTGAGCGCGCGGTGGAGGCGCAATACGTCACCTTGATGGTCCTGGTCTGGGAGCGCGAGAAGTCCCGCTTCGTGATGGCCAACGCTGGAGCCACTCCGCCCATCATCTGCCGCAAGGGTGAGATCATCAAGCCGCATGTCGAAGGTGTGCCAGCTGGGCTGCTCGACGACCGCGAATATGAGGAGCGCATTTTTGAGGCGAAAGCCGGAGACTTGCTGGTGCTCTACTCGGATGGCATCACCGACCAACCGAATCCGGAAGGCGAGGAGTACGGCCGCAGCCACCTCGGCCAGGCGCTGCGCCGCATGTGCGGAAAGCCGCCTGAAATGGTGGCCGATCAAATCCTGAAGGACCTGGACGCTTTCACCAACGGCGCGCCCACGCACGACGATCAGACGCTCATCGTCCTCAAGGTCCGCTGATGCAATATCGAGATCAGACGCTGTATTCAGAAGACGTGCCGCTGGCCGGCATCGCGCGCAGCGAGGGCACGCCCTGCTATGTGTATTCCAGCGCCGCCATTCTCGATCGGTTTCGCGCCTATGATCATGCCTTCGGCGATCAACCGCATCGAGTCTGTTATGCCGTCAAGGCGAACAGCAACCTCGCGATCCTGAAACTACTGGCGGAAGCGGGCGCGGGCTTCGACATCGTTTCGGGCGGCGAGCTGTTTCGCGTTCTCAAAGCCGGCGCAAATCCCGAGTTGGTCATCTTCTCCGGAGTTGGGAAGACTGCTCCGGAGATCGAATACGCACTCGAGCACAAGATCAAGAGCTTCAACTGCGAGTCGGAGCCGGAACTGGCGCTTATCGATTCACTGGCGTCGCGGCGAGGTATCCAGGCTCGCGTCGCATTGCGCGTGAATCCGGATGTGGACGCTGCCACGCATCCCTACATTTCCACGGGCCTTCGGCAACACAAGTTTGGGATCGATATCGCCGGCGCCGAGGCCGTGTACGATCGAGCGCGCAGTCTTGAGAGCCTGGTGCTGGAAGGCGTGAGTTGCCACATCGGATCGCAGATTCTAGACATCGCGCCGATGCTTTCGGTATTCGACAAGATGGTTGCCTTGACGGAGCGCCTTCGCAGCCGCGGCATTCCGATCCGCAGCCTCGACCTGGGTGGCGGACTCGGCGTTCCGTACAAGACAGGCGATAAGTCGCCCAGCATCTGCGAATACATCCAGGCCATGCGAAGCAAGGTGTCCGGCCACAATCTCGAGATCCTGATCGAGCCGGGCCGATCGATCGTCGCGGAATCCGGCTTGCTTTTGACGCGCGTTCTCTACCGGAAGACCAATGGCGATAAGGAATTTGTCATCGTGGATGCCGGCATGAACGATTTGATCCGCCCGGCGCTCTATCATGCGCACCACGAGATCATCCCTCTGCGCGAAAGTCATTCGGGCACGATCACAGCGGATGTTGTCGGACCGGTTTGCGAGACCGGCGATTTCCTGGCACGCGGCCGTGAGATGGCGAACGTCATGCCGGGGGACCTGCTGGCCGTCTGCACCGCCGGCGCCTACGGCTTCGTCGCAGCCTCGAATTACAACTCCCGTCCCCGCCCGCCCGAAATCCTGATCGAAGGCGCGACCTACCGCGTAATTCGCAAACGCGAGACTTACGACGACCTGATCCGCGGCGAATAGACGGATGAAAAACTCCTGTAGACCGCTCCTTGCAGTCACGGCTCAGAGTCGACGCCGTCGCTTACCCAAACCACTCTCACAAATTCACGACATGCCTTAGCTGGCTTACCCAAACCCCAGTCAAACGCCTGTCATGCATCACAACCGCTAACCGAGCCGCGCCCAAAGGAAGCGGTTTCAAGTTAATACAAATAGACAAGCTACAATCGAACTATGCGCTTTGCCCTCCTTGCCGCCCTAGCTTTAGCTGTTCTCCCCGCCCAAGAAAAGCCGAAATCCGCATTAGACAAAGCCACGTTCGAAGCCTACGTCCGGCACCTGCTTGCAGTCATTCCTGAAGTGCAGACCAAGGTCGATGATCCCAGGCCAACGACGGTCCCGAACCTGCAACAAATCGATGTCCATTTCACTTACAACGGACGATCGCAGGACGAGACTTTTTACGTCACCAAGGACGGCAAAACGATTCTCCGCGGTTTCATGTACGACGTCGCGCAGAATCCGTTCAAAGCCGATCTGGACAAGCTGAAAACGGATCTGTCGCCGAGCTTCGGCTCCGCGGGCGCACCGGTTGTACTGGTCGTATTCAGCGACTTCCAATGTCCCAACTGCAAAGCCGAAGCCGAAACGCTACGTCAGAATCTGGTGGCTGCATTTCCGACTCAAGTCCGCACCTACTTCAAGGATTTTCCGATCGAGCAGCTTCATCCCTGGGCCAAGACCGCGGCCATCGCAGGCCGGTGTGTTTTCCGCGAAAGCCCCACCGCGTTCTGGAAGTATCACGACTGGATGTACGAGCACCAAGGCGAAGTCACCGTCGAGAACCTGAAGAGCAAGGTGCTTGAGTTCGCCACCGGCGCACAAGATCTGGATGGAATGCAGCTCGGCCGTTGTATCGACACCAAGGCCACCGAAGCGGAAGTGGATGCCTCCGTTGCCGAAGCGCACGCTCTGCGGATCGACGCCACGCCAACGATGTTTCTCAACGGCCGGCGTCTGATCGGCAATTATCCCTGGCCCAACCTGGAGCAACTCATCAACGGCGAGCTGAACTATCAGAAGACCGCCCAAAACGCCGGCGAGAAATGCTGCGAGATCAAAATCCCCTCTCCTCTCAATAAATAAAATGCGAATTCCAATTCTCCTCGCACTGGCCGGCGGACTGTTCGCGGCCGAGTTCAGCACCACCGAGTACATCGGCTACGTGAAGTATCTCGCGAGTGGAGATATGCGCGGCCGTGCCACCGGGTCGCCCGAACTCGAAAAAGCCGCGGGGTTTATACGCGATCAGTTCCGGTCGATGAATCTCAAGCCGGCATTCGCCGATTCTCCGGCCGGCTACTTTCAAGACTTCGAAGTCACCACCAGCGCGCGGCTGGGGCCGCACAACCAGTTGAGTTATGCCAGCGGCCACGAAAAGCGGTCGCTCAAGTTCCAGCAGGATTTTGTGCCGCTCAATCTTTCATCGGACGGTAAGTTTTCAGGTGAGGTCGTATTCGCCGGGTACGGGATCACCGCGCCTGAATACAACTACGACGATTACGCGGGCCTGGACGTTAAGGACAAAACCGTGATCGTGCTGCGCCACGAACCGCAGGAGTTCGACGATAAGAGTGTCTTTAACGGCAAGGTTTACACGGCGCACGCACAGATCGCGAGCAAGGCCGTGAATGCCAAGCTGCATGGCGCCAAGGCGGTGCTGATGGTGAACGACCGGGCCGCCCATGCGAGCGACGCCGACGAATTGGAAAAGTTCGGCGCTACCGCGGGACCTGCCAACGCGGGCATTGAATTCGCGCAGGTGAAAGCCGGCTTCGCCGACAAATTGCTCGCCTCCAGCGGCAAAAACCTCGCCACTATTGAAGCTGCGATCGACAAGGATCTGCATCCCCAGTCATTCGCCCTTCCTGCCAAGGTGAGGCTAGAGCTGAATCTCGATATCCGCCGTGAAGTGAAAACCGTCCATAACGTTGGCGCGTACCTTTCCGGCGAAACCTCGGAGTATATCGTCATCGGCGCCCACTACGATCATCTCGGGCTGGGCGAGCAATTCTCAATGGCGCCATCGCTCGCGGGAACCGTTCATCCCGGCGCCGACGACAATGCATCCGGCACTGCCGGCGTCATCGAACTGGCGCATTGGTTCTCGCGCGAGCCGAAACACAAGCGCGGGATTCTTTTTCTGACCTTTGCGGGCGAAGAGCTGGGCTTGCTCGGATCCAGCTACTACGTCAACCATCCGATCCTGCCCCTTACAGACGCCGTGGCAATGATCAATATGGATATGATCGGCCGCATCCGTGACCGCAAGGTATATGTCGGCGGAGTCGGCACCGGCACCACCTTCGCCGGCTTGCTGAAGGACGAGAGCACTAAGCACGACTTCGAGACGGACGCCACCGAGCGCGGTGGATATGGATCCAGCGACCATACCTCATTCACCACCAAGCAGGTCCCAGTGCTGTTTTTCTTCTCAGGACTTCACGCCGACTACCACAAGCCCAGCGACACCTGGGACAAGATCGATGCATCCGGCGCCGCACGCCTGCTCAACCTGATCGCCGGCGTCACCGACCACCTGATCGATGGCTCGCCCAGGCCGCAGTTCGTCCGCGTAGCCGAACCCCAGCCGCATGGAGCATCGGCATCGCATACCGGGACGGTATCCGGATATGGACCCGATTTCGGCAGCATCCCCGACTTTACCGAGCTTCCGAACGGCGTGAAGTTCGCCGACATCCGGCCGGGGTCGCCCGCAGCCAAGGCAGGCCTCAAGGCCGGCGACATTCTGACGGAGTTCGACGGCAAGAAGATCCAGAATCTGTATGATTTTACGTACGCCTTACAGGCTAAGAAACCTGGACAGGAAGTACTTGTGAAGGTACTCCGAGGGGACCAAACAATTGAAGCCAAGGTACTACTGACCGAGCGGAAGTAAGCTCCCATACTGGGTTCAGATATGGCACCCAGATTATCCTTCGGAACTGCTCCCGCCTTAGACGGTGGGCGATCTTTCACCCTGCCGCCGCTCATTCTGCATCCGTTTGCGGACGCGGCCGGTCCTGGCAAATTGATGGAAAGCTCGCGCGCAAGCTTGAAACTGCAAGGGTTGCTGCCGCAAGGCGAAGCGTCGCGCGAGGATTTGGATCGCGCCCTGCTCGATGGACGGCATTCCGAACTGCGCATGCTGTTCTATGTCGGGAAGGATCTGGTTCGCTGGATCGAGCAATGCCTGGAGTATGTGGCGCACAATCAGGACTTGATGCCGGCCGGTATCTGCTACCAGAGCTTCACCGACATGCTGGTTCAAGACGCGCCCGAACCTGTCCAAGCCAAGCTCCGCAAGTGGGGCGTTGGGGACTACAAAGCGATCTTCACGCGCGCACTCGGACTGCAATGCCTGTTTGCGGACGCGCCGCCTCGCAACATTCTCTCGGATGAATTTGTGCGGAATTACTTCCGCTATGCCGATCACGTCTTCACGGTGAAGCAAGGCGAGACGCCGTTCACCGCGCTCAACTCCAAGGAATTCAACTTCGAGCTGTATTCATCCGGCGAGTATACGCGGATGCTCGAAAAGTCCTGGGAAGAGTAACGCCGCTGCTTATTGCGCCGGTGGGGCCGGCGGAGCGGCAGTCAACGGCTCAGTGGCTCCCCGATGGCACGTGTAGCAAGTCACGTGAATCTTTCCGTCCGGGAACTTCGCGTTGATCTCGCGCATCATCACGATCATGTGCCGCCCTATTTCCTTTTGCGGCTTTTCATCGCTCGCGAAATCGCCCTGCACGTGGCAGTGCACGCATTCCACTCCCAGCGCCACCCGGAACGCGCCCATCATCGGACGAATATCGGAAGGTTGCAACAGCTTCAGGTTCTTCGGCACAGGCGGCGCCTTCTTGGGCGGAGGAGCATCCTGTGCGAACAGGGACATCGCAGCTACAATCAACAGCGAGATTGTTAAACGCATAGGAAGATCATACAACCCAATCTTCTGCACGTCCACGCTGAAGTGCATTAACATTTGTTTAGATGACTCGCCAGTGGCCTCTCGGAATCAATACCTACTGTCTGCGCTTCCAGCGCTGGAATGACCGGCAGCTTTTCGACTACTGCGTCTCAGAAAAGCTCGACGCTATTTTCTTACAAGACTCGCTTGACCCAGGCGTGATGGATCCAAAGCACTGGGCCGAGATTCGCGCGTGGTCGAAGGAGCAGGCGCTGCATATCGAGACCGGCGGCGCCGCGATCTTGCCCAAGACTCCCGATGCATATTCGAAGAGCGTGGCGACGCTTCGGAAGAACATCGAACGCGCGGCGGCGGTTGGCTCGCCGATCGTGCGGTCACTGCTCGCAAGCGACCGCTACAGCATGCCCGGCAACGGGCCAGTGGAGCCGCACATCGACACGGCCCTGAAGATCCTGCGCGAAGTTCGCAGCCAGGCTTTGGATGCCGGCGTCAAGATCGGCATCGAGAATCACAAGGAGTTAATGGCTTGGCAGACGCGGCAATTGATCGAAGCGGCCGGTAAGGATTTCGTCGGATCGTATCTCGATACTGGCAATCCCGTTTTTGTCGCAGAAGACCCGATGACGACACTGGAAGAACTCGGACCCTATGCCGTCACATTTCATTTGCGCGACTCGGTTGTGTACGAAGTTCCCGACGGGATTGCGGTGCAGTGGGTGCCGCTGGGCGACGGCACGGTGGACTTCAAAGCGCTGGTGAATCGCGCAGCCGAGATCCTTCCTCAAGTACACATCTATTGCAAGCCGATCACAGGCCGTCCGCCGGTGGTGCTTCCCGTCTACTCAAAGGACTACTGGACGAAGTGGTTTCCAAAAGCACGCGGCCGCGATTTCGCCGCGTTCCTCGCTCTCGCGAAACGCGGACGCCCCTACGAGAAGGGGCAAGTAGTAGCCGACACCAGCGAGTTGCGCGAACGATACATGGAAGCGTTGAAGCGGCAGCAACTCGATCACATGCAGACCAGTCTCGAATACTGCCGCAAGACGCTGAATCTCGGCGTGCGCTGGCGAAGCTGAAGTCTTACGCCGAATCGCAACATAGCCCAGTGATTCGCACATCTTCTCAGCTTCACTGCCTTTGCGTCGCGCGGTCTGTTCCACTTCGGTCAGCAACTCCGCAAGCTCCTGGATGTTTCTCTCGGCCTCGCTGGGGCGTCCACCGAACAATCATGATGGACATTTTCGCAAACCAATACTAGCCACGAACCATCGGCCACTGTTAAACTGAGCGCGTGCCCGCTGCTGCAACCAAGCAGGCCTATTCGCGCGACGAGGTCCGCCGGTTGCTGGGTATCTCGGCGCGTCAGCTCCGGAGCTGGGAGGAGCAGAAGCTCGTTTCCTCATCGCCCGGCACCTTCAGCTTTTCGGACATTCTAGCGCTGCGCACCGTCATCGCGCTGCGCAAGAGCAACATCCCGGCGGCGCAGATCCGTAAAGCGCTGCACGCGCTCCGCGCCCGCATGAGCCAGCTCAGCAATCCGCTGACTGAGGTCCGGATCTATTCGCAAGGCAAGAAGATACAGGTGCAATTCGCGGGACAAAGGATGGAAGCGATCTCCGGCCAATTGCTGCTGGATTTCGACGAGGCCGAGATCAACAAGCTCTTGTCTTTTCCACGCAAGGCGGAAGACAAGCAGCCTGCGCCGAAACACAAGACCCGGCAGGAGGCCGAGCTCTGGTTTGAAAAAGGCCTGGAACTCGAGCAAACCGGAGCCGCCGTAGAAGAGGTCATCGCCGCTTATCGCAAAGCCGCCGAGATCGATCCCGATTCCGCCGGCGCGTTGGTCAATCTCGGCACCGTGTATTTCAACTTGCGCGATTGGCGGCAGGCGGAGCAGCACTATCGCAAGGCGCTCGAAGTGGATCCCGAATACGCGCTGGCGAATTTCAATCTGGGCAATCTCTACGACGAGCGCGGCGACCGCGCCAAGGCTTTGGCGCACTACCTGGCTGCGCTGCACGCGCATCCCAATTACGCCGACGCGCACTACAACGTCGCTCTTCTATTTCAATCCAGCGGCCAGACGCTGAAGGCCGTGCGGCATTGGAAGCTGTACTTGAAGCTCGATCCGAACAGCTCCTGGGCCGCGATCGCGCGGCGCGAACTAGGCAAGCTCAAGGACTCGACTATCGTTCGAGGACCCGCCCGCGATTGAAGCTCATGGCGGGGGCGAGGCGACAAAGCGATAGCCGATGCCGCGCACCGTCAGCAGATGGCGTGGCTTGGTTGGATCGTCCTCGATGTAGCGCCGCAGACGAACGATGAAGTTGTCGATGGCGCGCGTGTCGGTGTCTTCGTGCAGCTCCCAAACTTCGGCCAGCATTGCCTTCCGCGAAACATGCTGGCCCTCATGCTGGATCAGGTAGCGTAGGACGTTCGCTTCCATCAAGGTCAGGGGAACCACCTGTTCACGCACGCGCAGTTCCAGGCGATCGAAATCCACGGACTTGTCGCCGAACACGAACGAATCTTTAGCTCCCACAGGCTCGGGAGCGGCGCTGGTGGAATTACGAAGCCATTCGTGGCGGCGCAATAGCCCGCGAAGTCGCGCAATCAGGATGGCCAGTTCGAAAGGCTTGGTGAGATAATCGTCGGCGCCCGCCGCAAATCCTTTCAGAACATCGTCGGGATGCCCGCGCGCTGTGAGGATCAGGGTTGGAATGAACTGGCCGGCTTGCCGCATTTCCGAAACCACGGTGAAGCCGTCTTTGCCCGGCAGCATCACGTCCAGCACTACGACGTCGAAGGCCGGCCGCTGAGTGTTCAACAGGTCGAGCGCGATCTCGCCGGTTTCAGCCACCTGGACCTCATAGCCTTCCGCTTCGAGATTGAAGCGCAGCCCGTCGGCCAGGTGCTGCTCGTCCTCCACTACCAACACTCGACTCATTTCGCGATGGGGAGTTGCAAGATGAATGTACTGCCCCGGCCGGGGCCTTCGCTCTCCGCCCAGGCTCGGCCGCCGTGGCGCTTGGCGACAGAGCGCACGATGTAGAGTCCCAAGCCAGTCCCTTTGACGCGCGTCGCAAGCGGTCCAGGAACGCGATAGAAGCGCTTGAAAATCTGCTTCAACTCGATCTTCGGAATGCCCGCCCCTTGATCGCGCACGCGCACGGCGACGTATCTTCCATCCACGGGCACAGTCTCGACTGTCACCTTCACCGCGCTGCCGGAGTACTTGACTGCATTGTCAATCAGGTTCGAAACCGCGGCTCGCACTTCATCCGGATCGCCCAGAATCGTCGCCGCCGGACCGGGACGATACTCGAGAGACTCATCCGGAACGCGATGCAATGCCCGCGCCCTGGTCAGGCACTCTGCCACCACACTGTTGAGATCCAGTCGAGTGAGATTGAGTTTATTATGGCTGGACGATCCGATGCGGCCGGTTCGCAGCACCTGCTCGATGGTCGCAAGCAGGCGCTCGCTATCCTCCACCATGGTGCGATAAAACTCAAGCCGCTTGGGCTCCTCCACCGGTCGCGTCAAGAGCGTTTCGAGATACAGCCGGATGGACGCAACCGGCGTCTTCAACTCATGCGTGACGGCGTTGATGAAGGCGTTATGCTGCTCGTTGCGCCGGATTTCTCGCACCAGAAAAGTGGTGTTTAGCACGATGCCGGCAATGATCATGGTCACGAGCAAGATTCCCAAGAAGAGCAGGATGCCTGTCCGCCAGTCGAGCAGCACCCAGCCGATATACAGGATGATGATGACGGAAATAAGCCCTGCGCCCAGGGCGATGAAGAAGGCGATGGATCGGCGGCGTCCAGCGACGACCATAACTCCAGCTTAGCTTGTGAGAGGGGCGGACTTCAGCCTGCAGTGCCTTCAGGCGTGCTGAGAAACTCGCCGGCGCCCGCTACCTTTGGTCACGGCTCAGAATCTACACTGAGCATTTACAACCGCTAACAGAGCCGTGACCAAAGGGAGCGGACCAAGACTTCGGTTTATGCGGCTTCGCGTTCTGCCTGTGGGGTCGTGACCTTCGCGGCGCGGATCGACTTTGCTATGCCGAAGAATTTCAAGATGCTGATCGAAATCCAGGACAAATCGAGTTCGTACCAGGCCAGGCCGTGACGCGCCGAGGTCGGGTGCGCGTGGTGATTGTTGTGCCAGCCTTCGCCAAAGGTGAGGAGCGCGACCCACCAGTTATTGCGCGAATCGTCCCGAGTGTCGAAGCGGCGCCGTCCCCACATATGCGTCGCCGAATTCACCAGCCAAGTGGCGTGCAGACCGAAAACGATGCGAACGCAGGTGCCCCACAACATGAGCGGAAGACCGCCCAGAGCGAACAATATCACTGCCAGAGCGATCACCGTCGTCCAGTGGTAGTCGTTCAGCCAGACATAGAACGGATCCTTGGCGAGATCGGGCGCATACTTCGCCATCAGCTTGGTGTTGTTGTGCTTGGATTCACCGACCAGCAGCCAGCCTACATGCGACCACCAGGCGCCATCGCGCGGCGAATGCGGATCGCCCGGCTTGTCGGAAAACTGGTGATGGATGCGATGCGTGGCCACCCAGAATATCGGCCCGCCTTCCAGGGTGAGGGTGCCGCAAACCGCGAAGAAATACTCCATGAACCGAGGCAGTTTGTAGGACCGGTGCGTGTGCAGGCGATGATAGCCCATGCTGATGCCCAAGCCGGTGGCCATCCAATACAGGAAAATCGCCACCGCTGCCGCCTTCCAACTGAACAGGAACAGGCCAGCAATACCTCCCAAATGCAACACGATCATGACCGTGATGATGGACCAGTTCAGTTTCGGATTCGTGTGGATGGGTGTCGTTTCGCTGCTCACGCAATCTCCAGAAAGTGGGCTTACATTCCCAACTTATCAGGGAATCATTCAATGCTTTGTAAGACTTGTGTAATATCGGCCACTGATCGCAGCATCGTGCTTGGGTCGATCACCTTAGACGCCTGTCCCAGGCCGCAGCCGGGGGTACGAAAGCGCTAAGAACAGCTATCCTAGCGCTATGTCGTCGAAGATCCTGGATCGCATTGCGGCCCAAACAGGAGTTCCAAACCTGCCTGCGATCTTGTCGGAGGAGCTTTCTTCCAGCGACCTGCAGTCGTTGCTGCTGCATGTCTACGGGGAGCGCACTTCCCTGCTTCGCGAAGCCGGTCTCATGCAGCGAGCCGATCGAGATTTGCTCCAGCCGTCCAAAATCGATGCGCGGCTACTGCATACGTTCGAGGGAGCTGCATTCGAAGCGGCCGCGGGCTTCGAAGCGATCGAGCTTGCTCCGGTCTGCCCACTCGGATTGAGTCGGGTTTTAGGCGAAATCCACCAGAACAACGTTCTGACTACGATTCGAAACGCCGAGGTGCTGGGGGATCCGACCCCGGTTCTGGCTTTGGAATGCGCGAAGAGAAGAAAGATCGCAGGAAGCCGTTCGGCGGCGGGCGCGGTTCGATTGTGCAGTAGCCATCGCGTGGTGCGATTGCAGTCGTTCGATATCCCCGGCTTCGTCCCGCATTTCCGCCTGTTTGCGCTGGCGACCGCGGGACGCGACCTTGGGGCGCATGCATTCGAGACTCAGCACCTGGGCGAACACATCCGTTTCTATCTATCGCTGTTTCGTGTTCTGAATAGCCGGGGTTTCAGTTTCGCGAACCCGCTGGTGGAACTTACGGATACCGCCGTGGTTGAAGCCCTTCTCGCGCGCGCTGGAATTGCCGTAACTGAACTGCGCCAATCGATTCGCGCCCACCGCCCTGGCGAGTCGGAGCGGTTCCTGGCCGCGCACGGAATCTCATTGCCCGACGCGATCGAAGACCCGGAGCGGGAATTGCCGAATGCCACGAGTATGCATCCTCTGGCGCGCCTGAAAGTGGATCTGCTGGATGGCTTGGCGCGCGAGTTCCCCGAAGCGAAGTTTCGCTTCAATCTGGCGCGCCTGGAAGGGCTCAGCTACTACCGCGGCCTGTGTTTGAGGATTTCACCCGAGGCCCCGGACGGCTCCCGGCATGCGATCGTCGACGGCGGCTTCACGGACTGGACCGCTCGTCTGCTCGAGGATCGGAAGGAACGATTTCTCGCAACCGGGATCGGCAGCGAGTTCGCGTGCTTCCAGTATCTACTTGGGTAATTGCGCTAGCACGGCCTTGCTCAATTTGGCGACGATGTTCACCTGCGGATCCACCACCTCGGCGATGTCGTAGCGAATCGAAGTACCGAGGACGATGGCCGTCTCGTTGGGCGTCAGGTGATAGTCCTGCTCGATCCAGCGCGCGAGCGACGTCGTCGCGTTGCGAAGAGCGTCCGGTAGCGAGCCGGCAATGCCCATCGCCATGATGTACTCTTCATTCTCGGCGCGGGGCGCACCCGGGTTCTTACCGGAAATCAGGTTCACAGTGAACTCGACATCCATCGAGGTCTCGAGCGCGTCGCCAGTCAACTCGCCGTCGCCTTGCAGGGCGTGGCCATCACCGACAAACAGCCAAGCGCCGGGTTGGAAGACAGGCAGATAGACCGTGGTGCCTTCGCGCAATCCGTTGTAGTCCATGTTGCCGCCCCATGGGCCGAGCCACCCGGCTTGAAACGTTTGCTTGTTCGGCGGCGCGACGCCAACGCATCCGAGCATTGGCTGCGTCTTCACTTTGAAGTTCTTGAGGTGCTCAGAAGGCTTCGCGAGCATGGCGAGCCCGGCTTCGCGATCGAGCATCCACTCGCTACTGAACTTCTCGTCGAACTTGGCATCGCGATAGTAACCGGCGCCGAGCGCACTGGAGACGATCTGATTTCCGCTGCCAGCCGAATCGCGATTCAAACGAATGCGATTGAACTTCACCACCAGCGTGTCGCCCGGCATCGCGCCTTCGACGAAGAACGGGCCGGTCTCGGGATTACCTCCGTTGGAGCGGCGGACATCCTTGGCATCGCGACCGCCCGCGTCCACCGTCCAAGTGCGAATCGTGTCGCCGGGATTGATGTGCAGCGCCGGCGGGATCGCGCCGGAGAACCAGCGATGGAAGCTGGCCGGCTCGAAGGTGCGGGTCTGCGGAGTTGCGGTGGAAACAGCGACGCGCTTGGCTGCCCAACGATACTCGTCCTTGTCGCGGTGTCCAGTCCCGCCCATTTCGCTTCCATTCAACTGCCCCTCGAACTCGCCAAACTTGTCGCCGTTCGGGCGCGTGAGCGTGAATTTCACGGCATTCCCCTGCACCGTACCGGCAACGGTCAGTTCATTCAACTTGCCCGACAGCTTTTCGCCGTCGAGTTTGAGATCGAGCTTCGCGTAAGCGAGGTCCTCGCCGAAGCTGACGAGGTTGAAGTTCCACGTTCCGGCGATATCGGCGGCGCTCAAAGCGGCTCCGAGAACAAGCAACAAGAGGGCGAGTTTCTTCATGCAATCTTCCTTTCAGCACTTGGACGAATTGGCCAGTCAACGGTACCGAAATCAGTGGGCCGTCGTTTTCCGGCTCGCGGCATAATCTGAGTATGCCAGTCTCCGCCGATACTCTTCGCCTGCACATCGACTACATGGAATGGGCCAGCCGGCGGATTCTCGATGCGGCGGCCGAGCTGACACCAGAAGAGCGCTTGCGGGATTTCAAAACAGGAGACAAGAACGTTCTCGAAACGCTGGTCCATGTATTCGCCGCCGATCGCCTCTGGCTGAAGCGCGTGGTCAATCACGGAACGCATCATCGCGGCATGGTGTCGGGATTTGTGCGGGCCATGGGCCACACGCCGCCGCCCTTGGATCTGATTGCCTACTACAGGGCACTATAGCTCCGTGGCGCACGCACTCTTGCGTGCAGCGTTCACACTCGTGTGAACGGGGGTTGTTCTCCGGAAAAGTGTTCGCATGAGTGCGAACACGGCAGGAGTGCGTGCGCCACGCCATCGACTAAGTCTTTGCTGTCGCTCTGATTCCATCCAGAATCAATTTCTTTAACACGGCCTGATCCAAATCGCCCAGCCGCTTGAACCGCACGCAGCCCCGCCCAATGTTGGCTTTCGGCAAGGCCTTCTTGAAACGCTCCGCGACATGCCCGTTCTCATCGGCCCCGCAAATGTATAGCGAAATGTAGTTCTGGTTGCTGGCCACGCCAATCTGGAACCAGTCGCCTTCCCGGCCGCTCGCGTACTTGTAATGGTAGGGGCCATACGCCAGAATCCCACCTTGGACGAACGGCTTCAGCTTGGGCGCTGTTTTTCGAACCAACGCATCCAGCGCGGCAACGTCGCTCTTGCGTGGTTCTTCAAGCTTCGCGATGTATTCGGCGGGAGTGGAAACTTTGAGTTGGCCTTTCATGCTCAATAGGCTAGCATGCGCAAAAGCGGATAGAATCGTCACAGAACTCTCATGCAAACACTTCGTCGTGTCGCCGTTCTCGGCGCAGGCACCATGGGCGCCCGCATCGCTGCGCACTTTGCGAATGCAGGCATCCCGGCCCTACTACTGGACATGGTCATCCCCGGCCAGCCCAACCGCAACGCCGCGGCTCTCAAAGGAATCGAGAGCGCCGTCAAGCAGCGGCCGGTCGGATTTTTTACGGATGACAAAGTCGCGCTCGTCCAGCCCGGCAACTTTGAAGACGACCTGAACAAGATCGCCGATTGCGACTGGGTCATTGAAGCCATCGTCGAAAGTCTCGCGCCGAAACGCGAC
>JBGPSX010000026.1:0-16616 GCA_041490325.1 Bryobacteraceae bacterium
CAACCAGCGGGGAGATTTCGCGCGACAGCGTCTCGATCATGGCGCTGGCGGAAAGCACGTTGTCGCGCGACCAGAGACCCTGCGCGTCCAGCGGCATGAACTCGATGAAGCGCACCTCATAGCCATGTTCGCGGCCGTATTGGGCCAGCGGCGCCAAGTCCGGCTCGCATAGATTCTTTACTGCCACTGCGTTGATCTTGATGGGGCCGAACCCCACGGTTCTGGCCACGTCGAGACCTTCCAAAACCTTGTCCAGCTCATCGCGCCGCGTGATGCGAAGAAAGCGCTCGCGATCCAGAGTATCCAGATGCACGTTGAGACGACGTAAGCCGGCGTCGTAGAGAGCTTGCGCGTGACGGGCCAGCAACACGCCGTTGGTGGTCAGGGCGAGATCGTGAATTCCAGGGATGGCCGCAAGTTTGCGAATGAGCACCGGCAGGTCTTTGCGAACCAGCGGCTCGCCGCCGGTGATGCGCAGCTTGGTTACGCCCAGCGAAGCGGCCACGCGCACGAAACGCTCGATGTCCTCGAAGGACAGGATTTCCTCGCGCGGCATGTACTGGACATTGTCTTCCGGCATGCAATAAAAGCAGCGGATATTGCAGCGGTCGGTGACACTGATCCGGAGATTATCGTGAATCCGGTCGAAAGTGTCGACGAGCGGGCTGTGCATGCGCCTCTTACTTCACCGCGAGCATGCGCTCGATGGGGATGGCGGCTCGCAGCATGATTTCCGGAGAGAGTTCCACGCGGGGTTCGAGATTCAAAAGCGAATCTCGCAACTTTTCGAGAGTGTTGCGCTTCATGTAAGGGCACTCGCTGCAATTGCAGTTCTCGTTCGGAATGAAATAGAAATGCTTCTGCGGCGCGAGCTTCTGCAGTGATCGAAGCACGCCGCTTTCCGTCATGACGATGTATTCATTGGCGTCGGAGGAAGCGCACCATTGAATGATCGCGGTGGTGGAGCCGATGAAATCGGACATCGTAAGCACGTCTTCAGGGCACTCAGGATGCGAGGCCACCAGCGCACTGGGGTGTTCCATCCGCGCTTTGGCAAGCTTGCGGGCGGCGAAGGTGGCATGCACAATGCAAGCGCCTTGCCAGATCTTCATGTTCTGGCGGCCGGTCTGGCGCTTCACGTAATTGCCCAGGTTGATATCCGGCAGGAACAGGATGGTCTTGTCGGCCGGAATGGAATTCACAATCTGAACGGCATTGCGGGAGGTGCAGAGAATGTCGCTCTCGGCTTTTACTTCGACCGAGGTATTGATGTAACTGACGATCACGTGATCGGGATGTAGCTGGCGGTAAGCGCGAACCTGATCAGCGGGGCAACTCTCCACCAGGCTGCAACTGGCGTCGCGGTCGGGAACGATCACCGTTCGCGCGGGATTCAAAACTTTGGCGGTCTCCGCCATGAACCACACGCCGCAGAACGCGATGACGTCGCCCGAAAACTCCTGCGCTTTACGAGCCAGTTCCAGGCTATCGCCCACGGCGTCAGCGAGATCCTGAATTTCGGCGTCCTGATAGTGATGCGCGAGGATTACCGCATGCCGCTCGCGTTTCAGGTCGAGGATCTCATCGGCGATGGAAGTAAGAGCGATCATAGGGGAAAGATCGGCGTCTACCGGCTCTAATTGTATTGTATCAAGGGCTACACAAAATCCACGGTTTCTGTTAGACTGCGCTTTTGAGCTGTTAAGCAGTACCTTATGTCTCGCCCGTTGTACCTCGTATTAGCCCCGCTTTGCGCTATCAGCTTTTTGGATGCCGCCCAAGCACAAACGATTCTAACGTGTAGCGAAACTTCCGTGCCGCCGGTGTTGCGCTCGGAAGGCGTTACCGAAAGGACCGGCGATATTGTCCTGGTTTGCAACGGAGGAAGCCCGGGAGCGGCGATTACGGGCAATTTTTCTGTGTTCTTTCCGGTGAACATTACGAACCGGCTGGCGGGGAACGGGTCGAATCAGGTCACCGATGTGGCTTTCACGGTGGATAACGGGTCGGGGCCGCGGCCGGTCAACGTCCCGGGCGTCATTACCGGCCCTGGGACGTTGGTCTACAACGGGTTGAGCTTTATGCTGTCCTCTACGGGGGCTGCGACGCTGCGGCTTGCCAATGTTCGCGCGGCCGCGAATCAATTGCCGGCGTTGCCCAACAATTCGATCCAGGCGCTGATTGGGTTCAACTCCGGAAGCCTGCTGTCGATGCCCCTGAATCAATTTAATGTGGGAACTCCGCTGCGGGGCTTGTATACGGGATTTTCGTCCAAGCTGATATGCGGACCGCGCGGTTCGGCCCTTTCCGACAACGCCGCCAGCCTGGCCAGCTTTCTGGCATCCAACGCGGTCTTTAATTCGACGCGCGTGACTGAGGGTTTTCCGGACGCGTTCAGTCCGCGCAGCGGTTTTGAGAATCTCAATGCGGATACCGGGACGCGCATTCTGGTTCGGTATAGCGGGTTTCCGTCTGGGGCACGTCTTTTCGTCCCGAACGTTATCGCTGGGTCGGATGCGCTGGCGCCGACCGCGGGTGGTGATTTCGGTTTGCCGGCTTCGGGCGGTCGATATGCCCGCACGGAAAACGGGTCATTATTGCTGGCGCGCGTGCAGGGAACCGATGCGAAGGGCGCTGGTGGATTGCCGGTGTACTCGCCGGGAGTTGTTGGTTCTGGAACGGTGAGCTTCGATGGGGTGACCGAGGTATCGCTAGCGAATGGCGCGGGAATCGTGGTCTACGAAGTGATGGACGCCAATGAGCACGTACAAGAGAGCGCTCAGTTCCCGACTTTCCTTGGACTCGCCTCGTTTGAGGGGACGGCTGTGCAGACGGCCGAAGATGTTTCGTTCGCGCCGGTGTCGACGGTATTTACAGCGAGCGCGACCGATCCGATTCCACGTTTCCAGCAGATGACGCCCGCGCCGGATTGCACCATCGTGGGAGACTGCGGCGCGAACTATTTCCCGAGGTTGTCGGTGCCGGAATCGTCGCTGCAGTACACGGCGCAGGCAGGGTCGAACTTCAAGGTCGATTACATTCAAGTCCAGAATACGGCTGGCGGAGTGATGCGCTGGAGCACCAGCGTGAAGTATCTCAACGGCGCGGATTGGTTGCGCTTGTCGCCGGATGCAGGCCTCAACAACAGCACGATTCGCGTGGACGCCATTCCGGGAACGCTGGCGGCGGGAACGTACAAAGCAATTCTGACGATCGACGGGGGGGCGCTAGCGGGCTCACGCGATATCCCGATCACGCTGACGATAACGGCTGCGCCTGCACCGACCGTGGATCCACCGAGTATCCGCAGCGCCGTGAATGCGGCGACGTTTGCGGCTGGCCCGCTCGCGCCTGGATCGATTGCCACTCTGATGGGAGAGAAGTTATCTGGTAGCGGATTATCGGTGTCGTTTGACGGCGTGCCAGGGCAGGTTCTCTTCAGCAATGACACGCAGATCAACGTGCTGGTCCCAGCGACGCTGGGCTCGAAGACGACCGCTCAGGTGACGGTGCAATCGCATGGGATGTCGAGTGCGCCACAGACGGTCACGCTGGCTCCGTTCGCGCCGGGTATCTTTAGCAACGGCGTTCTGGATCAGGATTACAGCGTCAACGGCATCGAGCATCCCGCTCCTTTGGGAACGATCATTCAGATTTTCGCGACGGGCTTGTCTGGACAGGGCGTGATCTTCGCCAAGATAGGCGAGCGCGTGATCGAGCAGCCCTACTACGGCGGACCGGCTCCTGAATTGATCGGCGTGCAACAGGTGAATTTGATTCTGCCGAAGGACCTGACGGGATCGACCGCAAATGTTTCGGTGTGCGGTGGGGTGACGCGGGATCAGGCTGTGTGCAGTCCTGCGGTTCGCGTCGTGATAGTGGAATAGAGGACCGCTCCCTTTGGTCACGGCTCTGTTAGCGGCAGTAACTTGATTCTGAGCCGCGACTGCAAGGAGCCGACTTACAATAAGGACCGATGGTCTCTGAAAAATATGATGCCGTCCTGGTGCTTTCCTTCGGCGGGCCCGAAAAGCCGGACGACGTCATTCCGTTTCTCGAAAATGTTCTGCGAGGCAGGAATGTTCCGCGTGAGCGGATGCTCCAAGTCGCGGAGCACTACTATCATTTCGGCGGCAAGAGTCCGATCAACGATCAGAACCGTAAGTTGATCGCGGCTTTGGCGGAAGAATTGGAGCGCCACGGTCCGCGGCTGCCGATCTATTGGGGCAATCGAAATTGGGAGCCCTACCTGGCCGATACTCTGCGCAAGATGCAGGCTGAGGGCGTTGGGCGGGCGCTCGCGTTTGTAACCTCGGTATTCAGTTCCTATTCAGGATGCCGCCAGTATCTGGAGGACATCGATCGCGCGCGTGCGGAACTGGGCCCAGGAGCGCCGAACGTCGACAAGTTGCGCACATTCTACAATCATCCGCTGTTTATCGAGGCGCAGGCCGAGCGGGTGGCAGACGCCATGCGTCCCGGCTCGCGGATTCTTTTTGCCGCGCACAGCGTCCCGATCGCGATGGCGGAGTCGAGCGAGTATCAGAACCAGTTGCTGGAATCGTGCCGGCTGGTGGCGGACCAGTTGCAGATTTCCGGTTGGCGGCTCGTGTTTCAAAGCCGCAGCGGTCCTCCCGGCCAAGCCTGGCTCGAACCGGATATTGCCGATGTTCTGCAAGACCTGGAGCCGGGGGCCGACGTTGTCGTCGTTCCGATCGGATTTATTTCGGATCACATGGAAGTGCTGTACGACTTGGACACGGAGGCGCGCGCCATCGCCGAAGGGCGAGGGATCTGGATGACGCGCGCTGCCACCGTGGGTGTGCATCCCAAGTTTGTAAGCATGATCCGGGAGTTGATTTCCGAGCGCATGGGACAGTGTGAAGCGCGGGCGATCGGCAGATATGGACCGAATCACGATGAATGCCAGGCGGATTGTTGCCCGGCTCCGCGGAGGCCGGTCAGCGCTCGTTGAACTGCTTGTAAACTTCGCGCTTGGAGAGACCCCTGCGCCGCGCTACCGTCTTCAGGGCATCCATGCGCGGAACGCCGGACTGCACCAGCTCCGCTACCGCATCTTTGAGAGGACGGTCATCTTGCGGCAGTGCTTCGCCCTTGCCGACGATCAGTGTGATCTCGCCTTTTAGCGGCGACCGTTTCGCCAGAGCTTCGAGAAGTTCGGCGGCGCTGCCTCGCAGAAACTCTTCGTGAATCTTGGTAAGTTCGCGGGCGAGAACGATGGGACGGGCGCCGAGAGTCGCGGCGATGTCCTGGAGTGTCTGTACGACACGATGCGGTGCTTCGTAGAAGATCAGCGCGGCTGGGGAGCTCTGCCACTCTTCGAGTAGCTTCTTGCGCGCTCCGCTTTTTGGAGGGAAGAAGCCGAGGAAGACGAATGAATCGGTGGGAAGCCCGGAGGCGCTCAAGGCGGCCAGCAGCGCGGCAGGGCCTGGGATCGGTGAAACAGAGATGCCTTGTTCGCGGGCTCCGGCGACCAATCGATAGCCGGGATCTGAGATGAGCGGAGTGCCGGCGTCGGAAACGAGAGCGATATTCTTGCCGGCCTTAAGGTCGCGCAAGAGTTCTTCCGAACGCGCGGCCTCGTTGTGCTCGTGATAACTCACCAGTGGCTTCGAGATGCCGTAACGGTCTAGCAGCTTGCGGGTTTGCCGGGTGTCTTCGCAGGCGATCCGGTCCACTTCGCCGAGAATACGGACGGCGCGATAGGTGATGTCCTCCAGATTTCCGATCGGAGTCGCGATGATGTACAGAATTCCTGGGTTCATTCGTTCCTGGTTCGGTTAATTCAAAATACGCCCGAACCAACGAAACTAGTGTAGTCTGCCGCTGATTTCAAGCAGTAGGATTCGTAGGGGCAAAAGGGGTACAGGCACGGAGTTTCGCAAGAACGGCGAAATCCGATCCTGCCCCCCTATTGCGTTGCTTAGCAGGCGGGCGCAAGCGCGTCGGTCTGGGTATCGCGCAGCACGAGGCGGTCTTTGCGAGGACTCAATTCGGCGCGAATGCGAGCGCCGGGCGCTATCTCTCCGGCCGCGAGCATGGATGCCAGAGGATGGATCACTTGCTTTTGCAGCGTTCGCTTCAACTCACGGGCGCCGAATTCGTCGCTCGTGCCGGTGTGAAGCAGGAACTTGCGGCTTCTAGCCGGAACCTCGAGCTGAAAGCTCCCGTGGCCCAGACGCCGGTGGAGGTGCTGCTGAAGCTCCTCCACATGTTGATCGAGGATGGTGGTCATCGCATCGGCATCCAGGGGTTTGTACGCGACCACGGCGTCGATGCGGTTGATGAATTCCGGCGAAAAGGTTTTTCGCAATGCATGCATACCGATGCTTTCCAGCTTGGTATTAGTTTCGTTCGCTCCTCGTGGAACGGCGAAGCCCAAACCTGGACGCAGCTCCCTGTTCATCTCATGGGCCCCGAGATTGCTGGTGAAGAAGATGAGAGTCTTTTCGAAATTGACCGTGGTTCCGTCTCCCAGGCGCAGGGCGCCCTTGTCCAACACTCCGAGCAGCAGCCGCAGCATCGACGCGGCTCCTTTCTCGATTTCATCGAACAGCAGGATAGAAAGATCCGAGGACTCGCTGGTGGCGTTGTTCACCTTCTGCTGCGTCAGGAAGGGTTGCGTTTCGCGATGGCCGAGATACCCAGGTGGGGCCCCAATGAGCTTGGCGACTTCGTGCTCCATCTGAAACTCGCCGCAGTCTATTTTGAGAACCTTTCTGGCGCTTCCGTGCAGCACTTCGGCGAGCGCTTCCACGGTCTTGGTCTTGCCGGTTCCGGTCGGGCCCAACAGCAGGAAGACGCCTGCCGGCCTGCCTTCCGGCGAGAGCATGGCCCGGTACATCTGGACGAATGGAACGATCGCGGCGATGGCCGCGGGCTGCCCGATCAGTTTGTGGGACAGCAGTTTCGCGATGTCGTTCGGTCTCTCGACCAATCGCAATCTCGAGTGATTTAAATTAGAGCGCATAAAGAATGAGGAAACTCCAATTTGAGTATGGACGATCAATTACGCGCTGGGACGAATTCCGGGCGGCGCAAGACCGGTTATCGCACCCAACCAGCTACGACTTGTGCGTTAGAAATGAGTGTATTAGAGCTGCTATTCGAGGGCTCGCCTGGCCGTCGCCGTAGGGATTGTGAACGCGCGCCATGGAGTTGTACATATCGTGATTCTCGATCAACTGGCTGGCCTCGCGGACGATTCTCGATTCGTCCGTGCCAACCAGCTTAACGGTGCCCGCGCTGACGGCTTCCGGGCGCTCGGTCTTCTCACGCAGCACCAGGATCGGCTTGCCGAGCGACGGCCCCTCTTCCTGAATCCCGCCGGAGTCGGTGATCAGCAGGTAAGCGCGCCGCATCAAGTCAACGAACGGCACGTAGCTCAAGGGCTCAACCAGCCGGACGTGGGGATGATTGGCAAGATGCCGCTGCACCGG
This sequence comes from Bryobacteraceae bacterium, assembly GCA_041490325.1. Classification (GTDB taxonomy): domain Bacteria; phylum Acidobacteriota; class Terriglobia; order Bryobacterales; family Bryobacteraceae; genus Palsa-89. The sequence goes on from JBGPSX010000026.1 coordinate 7,461, forward strand.
GTCCTGAACGTTGGGGTTCGGATGCACGGGATAGATCACTTGTACATCTCCGCGATTGGCGAGTGTCGCGAGAGCCCGGCAGATTCGTTCGAAGCCCTCGCCAAAACTCTCGCGCCGATGCGCGGTCACGACGATCAGTTTCTTGGACGAATCGATTTCAGGCCAGTCGCGCCCGTGCAGGCGGCCCTGTTCCAGGCCATCGCGAACATACAGCACGGCATCGATGCCGGTGTTCCCCGTCACGCTGATGGCCTCTTGCGGGACTCCCTCGCGCCGGAGGTTTTGGGCGGCTTGCTCGGTGGCGGCGAAGTGCAAAGCCGTCAGATGAGACGTGAGCACGCGGTTCATCTCTTCGGGAAAAGGCTGGCGCAGATCGCCGGTGCGCAGTCCGGCCTCGACGTGTCCGACGGGAATGTGCAAGTAGAAGGACGCGAGAGCGCCACAGAAGGTGGTGGTGGTATCGCCCTGCACCAAGGCCATCGCAGGCCGCTCGCTCTGAAGCACCGTTTCTAGGCCGGCCAGGATTCGCGATGTGGACTGGAACAGCGTCTGTCCCTTCAACATCAGATCCAGATCGTAGTCAGGTTTTAAATCGAAGGCTTGGAGCACTTGATCCAACATTTCACGATGCTGGCCGGTGACGCAGACCTTCACGTCGAAGCTTGCGGGATGTTCGCGAAGACTGCGAATTACCGGACAGAGCTTGATCGCTTCCGGCCGTGTGCCGAAGATCAAAAGGATCTTTTGCATCGAACCTTTTCTATCAACAATGCGAGTTTTGTCAACAATGAGAGCCGGACGCGGGGGGGACGCGATCGGGAATAGCTTTACTTATGCCGGTAGGTAATTCGTCCCTTGGTCAAGTCGTAGGGGGAAAGTTCCAAGGTGACACGATCGCCGGCCAGCACGCGAATGCGATTGCGGCGCAGCTTTCCGGCCAGGTGGGCAAGTACAGTGCGGTCCTGGTCCAATAGCACGCTGAACTGGCCGCTTGGAAATTTTTCTACTACGGTGCCCGTTACTTCAATGCTGTCTTCTTTACTCATCATCCTCCTTCAAGGATTTTCTAGCATCTTAGCAGAAGGGCGAGTAATCAGGGATGCAGGGGACGGTGAATAGGATTAGGCTGAACAACCGCTCCCTTGGCCACGGCTCGGCTAGGGAATACTGCCGCTGGCCGAGCCGTTACCACAGGGAGCGGCTTCGGTGATTTTTCAGCATGCGTCAGGTTGGCTCCGGTGATTTTCGCAACAGGGGAATGAGCAAAAGGGCGGCGCCGATCGCGCAGAACGCCGCGCCCTTCCAGGCCAGTCCGGTGATGGCCCGGCGTGTTGAATAGTCACTGAGAAGGATCTGCAATCGCTCGGGCAGAAAACGTGTCCCAAAGGCGAGGCCCAGCAGGAGCAGCAGAAAAGCGAAGCGCATGATGTTCTTCACGCCCGTGGCGGATAACCGGCGAGCCAGCAAGGCGCCTGAGACCGCCACTGCGATCGACGCCGTGAGGCTGAAAAGCAGGGCAGCCAGGCAAAGCTGCTGCTGGGGAATGACAAACTTGCCGCTTGAATTCGACACGTTCAGAGTGACAATTGCAGTGGCCAGGATCACGAAAGCGATGCCCCAACCAAACGAAACAACGGCGGCGATTCGGCCGAGAATCGCGCCGGGCGACGCGGGCCTTGGATTCACGGCCCAGAACTCGGCGGCGGCCGGGGCGACGAACAAAAGGGCGAGGCACGCGTAGGCCACTATTGTCCAGGGTTGTAGGAAGGCCAAACCTTTGTACCAGGGGACAAGGATTCCGAAAGCCACGACGACCATCAGAATCACCAGCGCCTGCCGTACCATGCGTTGCCAGACTAGTATAGCTGGTGGATGTGGTGGTACTCTTACGGTACAGTTGTGGAGGTTTGGCCTTACATGCGGTAGGGCAATTTTGTCTCCAAGGCCCTCATAATCCTTACCGTTGCGAACGCCGATATTAGTTATATGTTCGATAGGCGTATAGAACCCCGGATGTTATGCGCGGACATGGTCGACGTCCACTGGAAGGACAAAACTGGCCGCATGCATAAGGGTGTCGCCAATCTGGAAGACATTTCGCTATCGGGCGCGTGCCTGCAATTCGAGCAGCCGATACCATTGCAAACCGACCTGCGTATCACCTATCCGAAGGGCGAGCTGATGGGAAAGGTCCGGTATTGCGTGTATCGCGAAATCGGATATTTCCTGGGCATCGAGTTTGATGCTGGATTCCGCTGGTCGGCGAGGCATTTTAAGCCGCAGCATCTGCTGGATCCGCGGCGGTTGGTGATCCGAAGCGTGAATCGGGCCTCCAAGAGCGCCAACTGATCTCGAACGCCAAAAACGCGCACGGCTTCCGAATTTAGAACGAGCGGGCCGAACTCGGAACGGCCGCGGCAAAGATATACTATTCAATTGCCCCCCATGGTCTCGCGCTTTAGTCCTCGCCTGCCTCGAATTCGCTGGACGCTCGCATGAAGCGCCAGTCCAAGGAAACCGCCCCGGTCGCGGGCGCGTATGTGGCCTCGGTAACGCCTCGGCAAGCGGGCGAGTATACCGTCGACCTCGGCGCCACATTAGAGTTAATCGATTTTTTGTGCGACAGCGGGGTTGCCGGCATCGCTCTGCTTGGGTCCACTGGCGAGTTTGTCCACTTCGCTTTGGATGATCGCCGTCACATGGCCAATTTCGTGGCCAAACGCAGCCGCGTGCCTTTGCTGGTGAACGTCTCGCACTCCACGCTGGACGGCGCCATTGAGCTGGCCCGTGAAGCATCCCGCTCGGACATCGTGGGAGTGCTGGTGATGCCTCCGTACTACTTCCAATACAGCCAGGAGTCGCTTCGAGCGTTCTATCTCGCGTTCGCGTCCGGGGTGGGAGAGTCCGTACCAATCTATCTGTACAACATTCCCATGTGCACCAGCCCGATTGCGCCGGAGACGGCGGCGGAACTACTCAGCACGGGGCTCTTCGCGGGCATCAAGGACTCGGGAGGGGACTTGCAATATGTTCAAGCTCTCACACAGCAAGCCGCGCAGACTCCCTTCACGATCATGTCCGGCTCGGAGCGCATTTACGTGCGGTCACGAGCCTTGGGCGTGCATGGGATCGTCTCGGGCGTGGCGAGCGCGCTACCCGAGCTGGTGGTGGCGCTGGATCAAGCTATCGCGCAGGGAGCGGCGGAACGAGTGGCATCGCTCGACGCGCGGCTGAGCGAGTTCCTGGCATGGATTGAAAAGTTCCCTTTTCCGGCGGGCATCAAGGACGCCCTGCAACAGCGCAAGTTGAAGGCTGGCGCATTTGCGACACCGCTCAGCAAGGAAGAAGAGCGCAAGCTGGGCGAGTTTCGAGAATGGTTTCGCGGCTGGTTGCCGGGCGTACTGCGGGACTGCGGCAAGTAGGTCGCGCACGCCGGCGTTTTAGGTGGTTCTCTGAAACAGATATTCGTCGACCGTGCTGAGCAGGTGGGAGGGGTGAACCGGCTTCGAAATGTAGCCGTTCATTCCCGCCGCAAGGCAGCGTTCCTTATCACCGGTCATGGCGTGGGCGGTCATGGCGACGATGGGAAGGCCGTTCCAACGCGGGTTGTTGCGAATCAGCCGGGTGGCTTCGAGGCCGTCCACTCCCGGCATCTGGACATCCATCAGAATCAGGTCAAACTCGCCGCCGTTCTCCAACTTCGTGAGGGCTTCCTGGCCGTCGTTCGCCAAATCGATGGAATAACCGCGCTTCCGGAGCACCGCGGTAACTACTTTCTGATTCACCTGATTGTCCTCAACCACCAGGATGCGCGCGGGCGCGCCATGAGCAAGTATCTGAGGGCCTGGCAAGCTTCTTGGTGCGGGCTCGGGGGCGCTTTCGCCAGCGACGCCGCATTTTATGGCCGCGAAAAAGGTGGTGCCGCGTCCCAGTTCGCTCTCGACATGAATTTCGCCGTGGTGTAGCTCTACCAGCTTACGCGTGATCGCAAGGCCCAGCCCTGTGCCGCCGTACTTGCGGCTGACGCTGCCATCGGCTTGCGTGAACTTGTCGAAGATGTAGAGCAGCTTGTCAGGCGGAATCCCCGTGCCGCTATCCTGAACGATGAATTGCAGCGTCAGTTCGCGCTGTTCGTTCACGGAACTGTCGAGCTGAACCGAGACGCTGCCGCGATCGGTGAACTTGACGGCGTTGCCCACCAAGTTGGAAAGTATCTGCCGGATTCGCAGAGGGTCGCCCACGATCTGCGAAGGCACATCCGGATTGACCTCGCAGCGCAACTCGACACCGCTCTGGGCCGCCCGCGGCTGGTGCGACTTGATGCAATCCTCCAGCAAAGCGCGGATGTCAACCGGTATCCGCTCGAGCGTCATCTTTCCGGCCTCGATCTTGGAAAGATCCAGAATGTCATTGAGCAGGTTGAGAAGCGAATGCGCGCAGCTCTGGGCGGTTTGGATTTGTTCGACTAGTTCCGGCGCGAGCTTGCTGTCGAGCACGATATCGAGCATTCCAATCACCCCGTTCATCGGGGTTCTGAGCTCATGTGAAATGTTCGCCAGGAATTCGCTTTTTGCCTGGTTGGAGGCCTGCGCGCTGCGCATGGCTTGCTCCACTTGTTCGGTACGGTCCTTGATTCTCTTCTCCAGCAGTTCCTGATGCTCGCGGACTTCCTTCTGCGAGCTGGCCAACGCATCGATCATGCCGTTGAAGCTTTCGGCCAGGAATTCGATCTCGTCGCCAGTGTGGGTTACCTGAATCCGCTCCAGCTTGCCGTTGCGCACCGAAGTGATGGCCGACTGGAGTGTGCTCAAAGGGCGCGCCAACAGGCGGATGGTGAACCTGGAGATGGCCGCGGACACCAGAATCACGATGACAAACAGCAATACGCCCTTGCCAGCGTCAAAGGTGTCCTGCCGCAGATCGTACGCCATGATGGTGGCAACGACCCAAAACACCAAAGTTGCTGTAAAGACGGAGAATTTGGACGCAAGCGAGCGTAGGGCTCCCGGGCGGACGGGTGCACGGATGCCTTTTGGCGACTCTGCCATGTCCGTTCATCGGCCTTTTGACGGTACCGTTGTATAAGGGATAACCCTTAGCCGGCTTGGTACCAAACGAGCTTACCTGCGTGTGTACCGGCAAACCCGATATTATGAGCAAATGACTTTTCGAGCCCCTACGGCGCGATTGTCGGCGCTGGCTGGATGCAGTCTCGCCCTTGCGTTCGTGGTCCTGGCGCCGGCGCAAACCGGACATCGTCTCACGACGCCAAAAGAGGCGCTGGGGTTCGAGGTGGGGGACGACTATCAGCTTGCGACCTATACGCAACTGACGGCCTGGTGGAAAAAGCTGGCGGCAGAGTCGGACCGCATGAAGCTGGTGGAGATCGGGAAGACCGAAGAAGGCCGGCCGCAATGGATGGCGATTCTCACTTCACCGGAGAATCAAAAGAAGCTGGAACGGTACAAGGAAATCGCGAGCCGGCTGGCTCACGCCGAGGGGCTGACCGACGAACAAGCCCGCGCGCTGGCGCACGAAGGCAAAGCAGTGGTGTGGATCGACGGAGGCTTGCATGCCACCGAAGTTCTGGGCGCGCATCAGTTACTGCAATTCGTCTGGGAGATGGTTAGCAAGAACGATCCCGAGACGCTGCGCATTCTAAACGACGTCATCATTCTGGCGGTGCATTGCAATCCGGACGGCATGGAGCTGGTGTCGAGCTGGTACATGCGTCAATCCGATCCCACCAAGCGCAACTCGTCGAACATCCCACGCCTGTACCAGAAATATATCGGCCACGACAACAACCGCGATTTCTATATGTCGAACATGAGCGAGACCATCAACATGAATCGGCAACTGTTCATCGAATGGTTTCCGCAGATCATGTACAACCATCATCAGACCGGACCCGCCGGCGCCGTGATGTTTGCGCCGCCTTTTCGGGATCCATTCAATTACAACTTCGATCCCTTGATTCCGCCGCAGATCGAAATGGTGGGCGCCGCGATGCACAGCCGCTTCGTGGCCGAGGGCAAGCCCGGCACTACCATGCGCAGCGGCGCGTCTTATTCCACCTGGTACAACGGCGGGCTGCGCACGTCGACTTATTTTCACAACATGATCGGATTGCTCACCGAGACCATTGGGAATCCGACGCCGATGGAAGTGCCGCTGGTGCCGCAACGGCAATTGCCGAACGGCGACGAGCCGTTTCCGGTGGCGCCGCAAACCTGGCATTTCCGGACTTCGATCGAGTATTCGATGACGGCCAATCGAGCGGTGTTGGACCTGGCTTCCAAGTATCGCGAGGATTTTCTCTACAACATATACCGGATGGGCCGCAATTCGATCGATCGCGGCAGCCGCGATTCCTGGACCGTCACGCCCAAGCGCATCGCGGCGCTCGAAGAAGCGGCTGCGAAGGAATCGGCCCTGCCGGGCGGCAGAGGCGGAGCGCGTGCTGGTGCGCCGGCCGGGGATGCTCCACCGATCGACGGCGGGCGCGGCGGTGGCGTGCCGGCCAAGCTGTACGCCTCGGTGCTGCGCGATCCGCCGCTACGCGATCCGCGCGGTTTCATCGTGCCTGCCGATCAGCCGGATTTCCCGACCGCGACCAAGTTCATCAACACGCTCATCAAGAACGGCATCACGGTCCACCGCGCCACCAGCGATTTCGAAGTGGCGGGCAAGCGTTATCCCGCGAGCTCCTGGGTGGTCAAAGCGGCGCAGGCATTTCGCCCGCATGTGCTGGACATGTTCGAGCCGCAGGATCACCCCAACGATTTTCGTTATCCCGGCGGTCCGCCGATTCCGCCGTACGACGTCACCGGCTATACGCTCGCGTTTCAGATGGGCGTGAAGTTCGATCGTGTGCTGGAAGCGTTCGATGGTCCCTTTGAGAAAGTGAGCGGCCTGCAGAAGCCGCTGCCGGAGAAGGTTCGCGGACCGGCGCAATCGGACGGTTACTTGATTAGTCACCAACAAAATGATGCGTTCATATTGGTAAATAGGCTATTGAAGAATGGCGACGACGTGTATTGGCTCAAGCGTCCGATGACTCTGGCCGGCCGCGCAGCGCCCGCGGGAACCATGTACGTACCGGCGCGTGCGCAAACACGCGCGGTGATCGAGAAAGCTTCGTCTGAGCTGGGTGTGATTGCCGAAGCTGTCCAAGTCCGGCCTTCCGGCGAGGCATTGAAGTTGAAGCCGGTGCGGATTGGTCTATGGGACCAGTACGGCGGGTCGATGCCCTCGGGCTGGCTGCGCTGGATCTTCGAACAGTACGAATTTCCTTTCGAGGTGGTGTATCCGGCGGCGCTCGACCAAGGCGATCTGGCCAGCCGCTTCGACGTGCTGGTGTTTCCAAGCGGCGCGATGCCGCGATCGGTGGGACTCAGCGAATCGCGCGGCCGTGGTTTTTTCCAGCGCCAACCCACGCCCGAGGAAATTCCTGAAGAGTTTCGCAAGATGCTGGGGCGCGTAACCATCGAAAAAACCATTCCACAACTACGGAAATTTGTCGAAGCAGGCGGCGCTATCGTCACCATCGGCGATTCAACCGACCTCGCGCAGTTCTTCGGGCTACCCGTGAAAAACGGTTTGGCTGAAATGAGTCCGGATGGACAGGAGCGTCCGCTATCTCGTGAAAAGTTCTACGTGCCTGGATCGGTATTGCAGGTGAGTATCGACAACACGAATCCCGTGGCTTATGGCATGGCGCCGGTGGCGGATGTGTTCTTCGAGAACAGTCCGGTGTTCCACATGGCTCCTGATGCCAATTTGAAGGGCGTCAAGGCAGTAGCCTGGTTTCCGAACGCGACGCCGCTCCGGAGCGGTTGGGCGTGGGGCCAAGGTTATCTGGATGGCACGGTTGCGGCGGCGGAAGCGCCCATGGGAGAAGGGAAAGTGTTCCTGCTTGGTATCGAAGCCGCATTTCGCGGACAGCCGCACGGAACGTACAAGTTACTCTTCAATTCGATCTACGCGGGACAGGCGAAAGCAGCCACCTTAGCGCCGTAACAAATGGCGCCCGTGCCATCTCCTCAAACGGTCCGGGCGCCTTATCCGAGGCGATTGCTCCTCGTTTCTCCTACGTCAAATAGATTCCGTCGCACGCAGTTTGTTTCATTCACAGCGTTCACGGATAGAATTGTCACTTATGCCTAGCTTGAGTAACTTGTTTCGCTTGGACGGCAGAGTAGCGCTGGTTGCCGGCGCCGCGTCGGGGATCGGACGTGCCGCGGCACAGGGGCTGGCCGCTTGTGGCGCTAACGTAATTTGCGCGGACCTCAACGAGCCGGGCGCAGCCAAGACCGCATCCGAAATCGGTGCGCTGGCGGAGCCGATCGGACTCGACATTACCGATGAAACCAACGTGACCAGCGTCGTTCGGCGAATTCAGGAAAAGCATGGACGCATCGATGTGCTGGTGAGCACGCCGTCGGTCAACGTTCGAAAGCCGTTGTTGCGATACAGCGCTGATGAGTTTGAAAAAGTTCTCCGGTTGAACCTCAAGGGCAGCTTCCTGATCGCGCAGGCGGTAGCGCGGGTGATGAGCGATCAAAAACGCGGCAGCATCATTTTGCTGTCCTCAATTCGCTCGGTTGTCGTCGAACCCGGCCAAGGTGCGTATGCCGCCACCAAGGCAGGACTGGTGCAACTGGCTCGCGCGTTCGCGGCAGAGTTGGGAGGCTTGGGCGTTCGGGTGAATTGCATCGCCCCCGGCGTGGTGGAGACTCCGCTGACCGCGCCGATCAAGGACAATCCGGAATGGTACAACGCGTACGCGAACAAGAACGCGCTGGGACGCTGGGCGACTGCGGACGAGATGGCCGGTCCGGTTGTTTTTCTTGCGTCCGACGCTTCCAGTTACGTGACAGGCACGGTCCTGTTTGTAGACGGTGGATGGACGGCGATCGATGGAAGGTTTCAGCCGCCGGTCTAGCTGAAAACACCGCTCCTTTTGGTCACGGCTCGGCTAGCGGCTGTAATGCGCAAGGCGAATGCTTAGACGTCGGTTCAAATGCGGTAAATTCAGATGCGCATACATCGACGCAAACTCGAATGCGCAAACATCGAGTCAAATACGTACATCGATCAAGTGCGAAAACATCGACACCGAGCCGTGACTAAAAGGAGCGGTCTTGAGGTTTC
>JBGPSX010000027.1:0-16380 GCA_041490325.1 Bryobacteraceae bacterium
AGCTCATCCAAAAGTCGCGGGCCGTTTATTTCTTCGCGCGACAGTTTCTGCGATTCGTCGCTCTCGAAGATGCCCATGGCGTAAACTTGCACGTCTGATTCACGCAATTCGTTCTTGATCTCGCCGGCGGTGAAGCGGCTGCGATTGTCGCCGCCATCAGACACGATTACCAGGGCCTTGCGGAAGTTGCGCGCGCTCTTCATGTGCGCCAATGCAATATGAATGGCATCCAGAAGCGAGGTGCGTCCGAAGGGCCGGGCGTGAACGATACGCTGGTAGAGTTCGTCCGAATCCGTCGTGAATGGAACAGTCAGCTTGGGCCGGTCATTGAACTCCACGAGAAAAAATTCGTCTTCCACGTTGCCGGTCTTGAAAAAGGCGGCGGCAGCCTCCGCGGATTTTCGAATCTTGTTGTGCATGCTTCCGCTGGAATCGAACAACAGTCCGATGGACAGCGGAGCATCGTCTTTGGCGAAGCAGGTGATCTTCTGCTCGGCGGTGTCTTCGAATAGTTGAAAGTTCTCTCTCGACAGCGTAGTGACCGAGGCTCCAAGAGCGGTGGTCACATGCACGGGAATGAGAACCAGCGACGAGTCAATCCGCAATGTGGCTTGCGGATAGTGGATGGAAGCAGCAGAAGCTTCCGGTCGAATTCGCGCCGCGATAGAAACCGGTCCTTCGTCAGAGTTGGGCTGGAAGGCTAAAGCAATCGAAGCGCACACGCAAACAACGGCGGTGAGTGAAACCGCCCGAAAGTACAAAGCTCGGGCCATTGGGATGATTTTATATCACAGACCCACACCTGATGCTAGTTATAGCCGGGCTAGTTCTTAAGTACGGCTACTCGTATCTGAGGGCAAGCATTGGATCGACGCGCGTTGCGCGCCGTGCGGGGAAATAGCAGGCCGCCGCGCCGGCAAGCGCGATAACCAAAATGACCCCCGCCAGCGTCAACGGATCCCGGGCGGATACGCCCCACAGTTGGCTCTCAATCAGACGCGTGACGCCAAAGCTTGCGAGCAATCCCGCCACCGCCCCGAGCGTGACGAGTTTCAGGCCCATCCTCAGAACCATCCCGAACACGTCCGCGCTGCCGGCGCCGAGCGCCATGCGAATCCCGATCTCATGCGTCTGCCGCGAAACCGTGTAAGCGATGACGCTGTAGAGGCCGATCGCAACCAACACCAGGCCGACGCCGGCGAACACGCCCAGCAACATGAGCGTGAAGCGCGGCTCGGCGTAGGAGAACTGTCTCAGATAGTCCCGCAAAGTGCCGGTCATGGCGAGCGCCGCGTTGCGATCCACCTTCCAAATCTCGCGCCGCACGGTGTTCAGCATCTGCAGCGGGTCTCCAGCAGTCCGTACTAGAATCCCGCGCTCGAAAAATCCAGTGATCGTGTAGGGGACAAACAACTCCGGGTCGGGCGGATCTTGAACGCCGCGATTCTTGGCGTCGGCAATGACTCCCACGATCTCAAAAACAGGATTAGTCACCTGCGCGTCGGGTATCGTCTCAAAAATCTTGAGCTTGATCTGGCGTCCGATCGGATCTTCGTCGCCGAAGAATTTTTTCACAAGGGTCTGGTTCACGACAGCCACCTTGCGTGCGTCGTTGACTTCGGCCTCGGACAACGCGCGGCCGCGGAGCACTCGAAGCCCAAGCGTCGGAAAATATCCTTCACTGCACAATTGGAAGAGGGCCTGCCACTTCTCGGAGTGCGTTTTGCCCGAAATATCGACGTCGGTCGAGATGCCGCCGTACGGAGGCAACGTGCTGGTTTCGGTGGCGGTGACGACGCCGGGCAAGACGCGTAGCCGCGCCAGCAGATCAGTGAAGAATCGCTGCTTGGCAGCCGCTGTTTTGTATTGCCCGCGAGGCAGCGGCAAGCGTACAGAAAGTACGTTGTTCGGATTGAGACCGAGGTCCACCTGTTGGAGGGCCACCAGCGTACGCATCAGCAGTCCGGCGCCTGTCAGCAAAACCAGCGACAACGCAACCTCAACCACCACCAGCGTGTTGCGAAGCTTTCCGTGCCGGAATCCGCCGCTCACGCCTTTTCCGGAATCTTTCAGTGGTTCAACCACGTCCCGCTTGGCGGCGTGCAATGCGGGAGTGAGTCCGAACAGGATCGCTGTGAATACGGCCACGCCTAAACTGAACAGCAAGACCGGCACGTTCAATCGGATCACTGCTTCCTGCGGAATCGCGAAAGGCGGAATCACAGCCACCAGTGCCTTGATGCCTCCGTAGGCGAACAAGCATCCCAATACTGCGCCGCCTACGGCCAGCAACAAGCTTTCGACCAGCAATTGCCGGATCAAGCGCCATTGTCCAGCGCCGAGCGCGGAACGGACAGCAATCTCCTTTTCCCGAGCCGTGGCGCGCGCGAGAAGCATGTTGGCTACGTTGCTGCATGCGATCAACAGCAACAGCCCCACCGCCGCGCTGAGCGTGTATAGCGTCTTCCGAAAGCGTCCAACCAGGCTGTCGAGCCACGTCTCCACATTGATCGTGAACTTCTTCGGATAGTCATTCGGATACACGCCTGCTAGGCGATTTGCGACAACCGTGATGTCGGCTCTGGCCTGTTCCAGCGTTACTCCGGGCTTCAGACGTCCCTGAAACATGAAATAGCGTTGGCTCAACTCGGAATCCGCGCGACTCAGTACGACCGGAAACCACAGATCCGCACCACGCTTGGTGAAGCGGAGTGGCATGACGCCAACCAAAGTGGTCGGCTTGCCGTTCAAGACGAAGGTTTGGCCAAGGATATTGCGATCCTGGTTAAAGCGTTTCGTCCACATCTTGTAGCTCATGACAAAGACCGGCGGCGCACCGGTCTTGGCGTCATCCGGCGTTATGCCGCGACCTAACAGTGGCGGCACTCCCAGAAATGCGAAAGTGTTGGCGGTTACGGGAGCGCCCATAAACTGCTCGGTGCCTTCTGAGGTCGTATAGAGGACATCTTCACCGCCTCCGCCGATCACGTCGGCGAAGACGTGGGTTTGCTCCATGTAGTCGAGAAATTCCGGAGTGCGAAAGAAGCCGCGGCCGCCCGGTCCCCGGCCGTTCACGTCATGGATGTAGAAGGCGACCACCCGTTCGGTATCGGTGTACGGGAACGGATCGAGGAGAACGTTCTGGATGACGCTGAAGATGGTGGTGGCCGCACCGATGCCGAGCGCGAGCGCCACGATGGCAACCACCGCGAACCCAGGTTGCTTACGCAATCCGCGTAAACCATAGACCAAGTCCTGCCAGAGCGAATGCATAGGTTTACAGACGGACAAGCGGGGAAAGAGTTCCCGGCCTGCTTGAAAAAAAAGACCGGACGTTTTTCTTCAGCGGCGCCGGAACGTTCTGCAAATGACATTCATGCTAACGCCGACCGGATGCCCGTCCCGAGATCGAGAGACATCGCATACTCGATGTGAAGCACCCGCCTCGGTTCGTCTGTTTGAGCTTTGGACGAGGCATGGATCAATAAAGGCCGCATGGCCAACACGCCCCCGCGCGGTACAAGACATTCCACGTGCGTGTGAGCCTTCGCGTACTCAAGGACGCGGTCGTCGGCCATCACGCCGACTGCTGCCGAACCGGGAACCGCTCTGAGCGGACCATTGCGGTCGTTTGACTCATCCAGATGGACTCGGAGAGCCAGGATAGAGGACAGTGCCCACGTTGGCGCATGCGCGTAGGAAATGCCCGCCTTTTGGGTCCACGGTCCCCATTCAGAATCTTCAAAACGCGATTCGAGGGGCAAGGCTGTGTCCTGATGCCAAGCGATCAACCAATTCGAATCGGCCGATTTGCTCAACAAGGTTGCGCGGAAAGGAATCGCCGGACCACCAAGATTGGCTTGCGCGATCGCTAGGAGCCGGCTGTCTCTAGCCAACGTCGCAACCGCGGTGTTCGAGAGTAGGTGCCGCGTACCAGCACGACCTGGTCGCTTGATTGTTGAAGCCAGGTTGCTCAGAATCGCGTCGCATTCGGCATCCGTGAAAACGTTCGCCTCGATCGCGTACCCCGTTTCGGTGAATCCCATCCTAATATCCTTAACGGAACGCGGCGCCTAGATTCCAGAATGCCGGGTCGAGGCCGAGGTCTGAGAAAATCTTCGCCGCCTGTTCCGGCGTTTTGCGCTGCCAGTCCGGCGATGCGTAGTCTCCGAACCAACGGTCTGCCAGACCGATGCCTTGCTCGATGTTGAGTATCGCCCCTTGGGGATGTCCGTGCCGCGCGCACCACGCGCCGATGCTGGCCACGCTCGAAAAAAACAGAATGTTGCCGCACGGGCAGTAAGGATTGTCCCACCAACGTGTGGGCGGATAAGGGAAATGCATCAACACATCCGATCGTGTCGATCGGCCTTGCTCGACACGAAACTCGAGCGCCGGCGCCTCCGCGCCTTCCGACGTGAATATCGAAATGTCTTCGCGGATCGCTGCGCCGATGGCGAGCGAACACCAGGCGCAGTTCGCCCACCAACCACCTTGCCGAGCCGTCACCCAGAATCGGGTCGGCATCAGCGCAAAGGGATGCAGGCTCCAAACGGCAAGAGAGTTGGGCGCCAGAATTACGCCGTGAATCCGTTCGAGCTCGCGCAATCCCTGCTCGGTATCCTGCTCCAATCGGCCGGCGAGCGCGGCGAGTTGCTTGAGGTCGGGCGCGTGCCCCGTCTCGATGACGGCGCGAATCAAAAGATAGTGCAACTGCTGCGGCAGCGCGGCGGACGGCATCACTTCAGCTCGATGCGCTTGCGAACATGATCGTTGATCCAATGTTCATCCCACCACTCCACGGGATTGATTTGCACGCCATCCACCTGCATCGAGAAATGCAGGTGATCACCGCCGGCCAGCCCGGTCGATCCGCTTTTTCCCATGGCCTGGCCGCGCTTCACCAGGTCGCCTTCTTTGACGGCGATCTCGCTCAAGTGCCCGTAGATCGATTGCAATCCGTAGCCGTGATCCACCACGATGCAGTTGCCGTAGATTCCGAGCAGCGCGGCCAAGACGACTTTACCGTCATTGGACGCCACCACGGGCGTGTGTTGCGACACCGCCAGATCGAAACCAAGATGCACCTGCTGATCCACTTTCTTTCCGTTGTAGACATAGCTGCGGACATCGGCAAATTCCGATTCCACTTTTGAGTTTGCCAATTGTAAGAACGGCTGCGTCCACAGAAATCTATCGGCGGTCTTGAAGCGCAAGTCCGCTAGCGTCTTGTTGTTCTCACGGCGCATGTCACCGTTGATTTTGAGGAACCGCGTCAGAAGGTCGCCCGTACCGCTCGGATCGGTCTGCGTGACAACTTTCTGCAGGAACTTGTCGTCGATCGTGAGATCGCGCGTGCGAAACTTCTTGGGAAACACTTTGAACCAGAAGTGCGCCGTGGCCTCGGTACCGGCGGGATTCTTGACAAAGACCACCGGAGCCGTGTTCAGAGGCATGTCCCAAGGAAAGGCAAACAAAGACACACGCTGGCCGGTGGCGCCCGGCGCTGGAAAACTGCGGTAGGAATTCGGTCCCACGCGAACTCCGGCTTCGGTCCAAAATCCGGATGGCGTCAGCAGAGCCAGCTCCGAGCCGCCCTGATTGATGTAGTGCTGGAACCCGTCCGTTACCACCGACGGCGGGCGCAGGATGACGTCGACCTCGGTCGAGATCGAGTCGGTCTGCGCGCGTAAATCGTTGGACTGAACCTCGACGATCAGCCGCGCCTTGCCTTCCTTGAGACTGGGCGTCTGGCTTTTCCCAGCAGCGAACTTGAAATCCTGGGGCGCCGCATGTGCGCGCCAAAAAGTTATTCGATTCGGCGCGTTCTTGGTTTCGGCCACCATGGCCGTGGCGCCATTTTGTTCCATTGTCACGGTGATGCGGCGCAGGCCGTGCGGGTTCGTGATGCGGACTGTGACGGGAGTCGCGCCGCCCAGGGCCTGGGGCGGCGGGGTGAAAGCCAGGACGGAGTGCGAGGACAGCGAATAAAGAATGACCGCCGGGACTCCAACCAAAATCAGAAGCAAGAGAAAAACAACCAACAGAAACTTGACCATCGCTGATCGGATGGTAACAAGGTTCGTGCAATCGAGCTAACATACAATCGTGTTGCGCCGGGCGTGTTTGCTAGTCTTGCTGCCGGCTCTTCTCGCAGCGGAAGATCGCTGGTTACTGCTGAAATCGAAGTTCGGGCCGTTTGAGGTCATATCCAATGCCGGCGAACGGCCGGCGCGAGAAAAGTTGATGTACCTCGAACAGTTTCGCGAGGCCCTTCGGGTCATCACCGGCAAGCAGGAGATGCGCCTGGTTTGGCCAATACGCGTGGTGGTGTTCAAGAAACAAGCGGCTGCGGGCGCAAGTTTTGCCCTGGGGCGCGATGCGCGCATGGACGCGGTTTCAGAATCCGGCGCTTTTTCACGCGCGAGCCTCAAGGCGCTGGCGCGCATTCTGCTTTACGAGAACACCAACCGAATGCCGCAGCCGGTGGAGGATGGACTCATAGAATTGCTCTCGACGCTCGAGGTCGATGGAGCCCACATCACGGTGGGAGCGCCGGTTCCCGAGACGGAGCGATCGTACGGATGGGCGCTCATGCAACTCGTGACCGTGGACCCGAACTACAGCGGCCGCAGCCGGGTCATGATTTCGAATCTCGAGCAGAGCGGCGACTGGGATGCCGCCTGCCGCAACGCCTTCGAGAAAACAGCGGCGCAAATTCGCGACCAGGCCGAGGCGTATCGCAAAGGCGGCAGTTTTCCGACTGGCTCGATTTCGGGGCGCGCCTTGAGCCTGACTCGAGACTTCAAGATGGAACCGATCGATGCCGACGCGGCCAAGCTTGCCCTCACCGATCTGGCGTTCGCGGCGAATACTCCCGGAGCGAGTTATCTGAACCTGCACGGCGCGCCGGAAGCGGAGGGTCTAGGCCTGATCGCACTCAAGGAACACAAGAACGGCGAAGCACTGCGAATGTTTCAAAGCGCCATCGAGTCGAAGAGTGAGAATCCGCGTGCCTGGCTCGAGGCCGGACGGCTGGAAGCGGATCCCGTCAAGGCCCGTACGGATCTTAAGAAAGCAGCAGAGTTGAATCCGCGCTGGGCTGAGCCGTATTTTCAGCTGGCCGAGCTCGAAAAGGACAACCTGGAACAGCGCGCCATCCAGCTCAAGAAGGCAGCCAGCCTGGAATTGCGCAACATCGACTACTGGCAAGCTCTCGCGAAGACGCTGGTTGCGGCCAAGAATTACCCGGAGGCGCAGAAGGCCTGGGCCGGAGCTGAACGCGCTGCCGGTACCGACGAAGAGCGCGCTCGCATTCATCAGGTCCGTTTACAGGTGGAGCAGGAGCGCCGCGACTTTGAAGTCGCCGAGCGCAAACGGATCGCCGACGAGAAGGAACAAGACGTACAGCGCGTGAAAGCGCAGAACGATGCGGCAGTTCATGCGGCCGAAGAAGACGCCAGAAAGAGGCTCAATCCTGAGGGCGCCGCCGTACCCAAGGACGCCGTTTGGATGGACGAACTGAAAGGTAACACCAGCGTTGAAGGCGTATTCGAACGTCTGGACTGCATCGGCCGCCAGGCACGCATGGTAGTCAAAACATCCGGCGGCAAGAGCGTGCAGTTTCTTATTCGCGATCCCAGCCGCATTGTCCTCGCTGGAGGCGGCGAGAAGAGTATCGGCTGCGGCGCCCAATCGGGCTCGCGTCGCGTGCGCGTCGAATACATCGCCAAGCCCGACGCCAAACTCCGCACTACGGGCGAAGTCACGTCGATAGAATTCCGTTGAGGGACGCGCTCAAGAAGATCATCTTTCGGATTCTCGGCAAGGACCCCGACGCTATTGTCGTCTCGTTCGCAACTGGCGGACGCGAACTATCCGATGGAATGTTCGTCGAAGTGCATGGACTCGAACCCACGCGCCGGCACGTGTTAGTGGCGCCTGAAGAGTTCGGGCGCGCGTCCACCCTTCAAATCTATTGGCAGCTTCGGAAGCGGTTTCGCACGTTTCGCATCGGACTCGCGCCGGTTTTGTTCGAAAGACATGCTCGCTACCGGCCGCTCCGCCGTGCGGCATTTCTGATCGCGCCCACAAAGGTCTTGGCTTACAACGAGCGGCTGGAGCGACATCATCTCAGACTTCGCACCGCGATTGCATCACTACTTTTCTTGAGAGGCGTCCCGCAGGATCGTATCTTCCTTCGTCCCCGGTGGCTGGCGCCTTGGAAGAGGGAGCGGTCTGTTTACCCCACTGCCGTCCTTGAAATCGAAGGCCGCCCGATGTCAACGCGCAGACGGCGAATCGCAGTGGTCAGTCCGTATTTTCCGTATCCGCTGTCGCACGGCGGCGCGGTGAGGATTTTTCATCTGTTGCGTGAGCTGGCGTCGGAGTTCGATATTTTCCTGTTTGCTTTTCTCGATCGGGAAACTCGCGACGATTTCGCGCCGGTTCTGGAGCATTGCGCTCGAGTGATTCTGGTTCCGAAGACGCGCTACCGCGAGCCGAGATGGTCCACGCTGTGGCCGCCAGAGGCGCACGAGTTTCGATCCCCGGCCATGCTCGGCGCACTCAGCCGCATTCGCGCGGAGTACAAGATCGAGGCGGTCCAAGTGGAATACACCATGCTGGCGCCTTATGCTGGCGATGTTCTAGTGGAACACGACGTGACCTTCGAACTGTACCGGCAATCGCGACCCGGTTCTTTCGATCACTGGCGTTGGCGGCGGTTCGAGATGAAGTGGATCCGGCGATATCGCAAGGTGGTTGTGATGTCGGAGCAGGATCGCAAGCTGCTAGGGCAGCCGAATGTCACCGTGATACCCAACGGGGTGGACCTGGCGCGCTTCACGCCGGAACTGGAACGGCCCGGCAAGCGACTGCTCTTTGTAGGATCGTTTCGCCACTTTCCCAACATGGTTGCGTATCGGTTTTTTGCGGAGAAGGTCTGGCCGCTCCTGAGCGCTCACGCGCCCGACATCAGCGTCACCGTGGTGGCGGGTCCGGATCCTCTGCTTTACTGGCGCGAGCACACCGGGCAGACGTTCATTCCACGGGACGATCGCATTCACTTGCTCGAGTTCGTCGCAGACGTGCGGCCACTGTACGTCGAAGCGAACCTGGTCCTAGTTCCCACGCTCGTTTCAGCGGGTACCAATCTCAAGGTCCTGGAGGCGATGGCCATGGATCGCGCCGTGGTTTCCACATCTTCCGGATGCGCCGGCCTTGAGTTGGAGCACGGAGTGAACGTGTGGATCGCGGACTCCAATGCGGACTTCACGAACAGCGTTCTCAAGCTGCTGGCCGACAACGATCTTCGACGGCGGATCGCGGCGGCGGGTCGAGCGCATGTCGAGCGGCATTTCGGCTGGAAAGGAATAGGGGCTCGCCAGCGCTCGCTCATACGCGGCCTGCTACCCCCGCGCCTGGATATCCGGAAGGCCATGGAAGCAGATTTGGCCGACATCACCGCTATTCAATCGACGGCTCGCGAAGCATCCCAATGGCTGCCGCGCGACTACCTGACGTTCGATTGCCACGTGGCGAGGCTGGATAGTCGCGTCGCCGGATTCATCGTTTCGCGGGGGGTGGCCGATAAGGAGCGAGAGATTCTGAACATTGCAGTGGATCCACGTTTTCGGAGGCTTCACATCGCTACCGAACTCATCGGCGCCGAAATCGCGCGCTGGCCAGGAGCGCATTTCCTGGAAGTGCGGGAGTCCAACGCCGCCGCGCGGCAGTTATATGAAGGTTTAGGGTTCGAGTCGGTCGGCGCCCGGCCAGGGTACTATGAGAATCCGCCAGAAACAGGGATTGTCATGAGGATTTTTTCATGATACTGTCACAAATGCGGGGGGCCGTCGGTGACCCTTCGCCAGAAGAATGTTACCAGTCAACTACCCCACCGAGCAGATCCAACCTACCGACTCGGCGTGGCTACCTCACAAAGGAGAAAGAGCCCTGATGGAGAACACGCAGGATGAACTCAAAGCGCACCTGATGAATAGCGACGAACAGTTTCGCCGCTTGGCCGAAGAACACGCGCAGTATCACAAACAGCTTGAGGCTTTGGAAGCCAAGCAGCATCTCACTCCCGAAGAAGAGATGGAAGAACATCGGCTGAAGAAGGTGAAACTTCGTCTGAAGGACCAGATGAACGCGATCATAAGCCGTCGCCGGGCGCAGAACGTCGCCTGACATCTGGTGCGCTGAAGCAGCGTGAGTAATTGAGGCCCGATCCGGTTCGCCGGGTCGGGTCTTTGCTTTTTGGCGCAGAAACCACCATATCCGGTAATCTGGAAGAAGAAGGAGGTTGGCGCCATGGACGTTAAGCTCAGCCTAAACCCCGAAATGGAAAAAGGCCTGCTAGCACGAGCGCATGCTCGTGGTGTGTCGCTCGCAGACTACCTTCAGGAAATCGTCGCTAGGGAGGCGAGTTTGCCAACCGACCAGGATCTGCCAGCGCATAAGCGGTTCGACAATCTCTCCGATCTTCTGCTTAATTCTCCCTTCGCCGGCGCAAATCTCGACCTGGAGCAATGCAACGACTATCCGCGCCCGGTTGAGATTGGATGAGCGGTTTCCTGATCGATAGGAATGTTCTTTCCGAATACAATCGGCCAGGAGGTCCTGACGCCAGAGTCAAGCGTTGGCTTGAAACGACGAATCGTCAGACCCAACATGTGAGCGTCATCACTCCGCGGAGATTCAAGAGGGAATCGAGTTGCTCGCCGACGGAAAGCGCCGCATCCAACTGGAACAGTGGCTCAAGCAAGACCTGGAAGCCTGGTTTTCCGGCCGAATCCTTCCAGTGGATCGTCAAGTGGCGGCTCGCTGGGCGTCGCTCGTGGCGCAGGGAGCTCGCGCAGGAGGGCCTCTGCCTACAGTCGATTCATTGATTGCGGCGACCGCACTTGCTTACGATTTGACTATGGTGACTCGGAATACACGGGATTTCGAGGGCATCGGGGCGACCACCGTCAATCCTTGGGGAACGGCATAAGTGTCCTAGCCGCGCTGTGTTGCGGGACCTGATTACGAGTTGAGAGAGGCCGGCCTCATGACGGGCTCTCTTCCGGCCGCCTCAATAATCCAACGCCTGAGAGCGATTGCAACCAGCAGCGCGCCTGCGAAGCAGAAATAGATCATGCTGTTGGGCGCGGTCGCGGTTGGGGACAACACGGAAAGAAAGAATCCCAGTGGAAACAGAATCGCAGCCGAAGGGATGCCGACCGGACGAATTGCTTCCAGCCGGCCGATAGCCGCACCTCATCGACGTAAAGCAAAACGACCAGAGAAAGTATCAGCAACACGCCTGCGTGCGCGTGACCGGCGCGAAACAGGTTTTGACGCAGCGAATTGCTCATGTAGCCAGATTCGGGATCGATCAGGAACATGAGCATCACTCCACCATAAATCACCGTTGGGAACACTACCAGCAGAATTCCCGCGATTCGACGAGAGTCATTCGAAAGCATGGCGCCTCACACGTTTGAGAGGAGCGACGCCGCGAGATGGTTTCAGATTCTGTGAAAAGTTCGGCTAGCTAACTCAAGAATTTGCGGATGCGATCCACCGCGCACATCAGGTTTTCGAAGGAGTTGGCAATGCTGAAGCGCAGATATCCTTCGCCGTAAGCGCCGAACGCGGTGCCGCTGAGACACGCCACGCCGGCTTGATCTAGTAGCGCGTCCGCCAGAGCCTGGGAATTCCATCCGGTACCCGAGATGTTGGGAAACGCGTAGAACGCACCGCCCGGCGTAGTGCAGCGGAATCCAGGCAGAGTGTTCAATCCGGCGCAGAACGCATCGCGGCGGCGGCGAAATTCGGCCACCATCTTGGCCACATCGTCCTGCGGTCCGTTCAGCGCCGCGATACCGGCGCGCTGCGTGAAGCTGGCCGTGCAGGAGTTGGAATTGACCATCAGCTTGTTCACGGGTTCCACCAGCCACGCAGGCATCACGCCGTAACCCATCCGCCAGCCGGTCATCGCGTACGTTTTTGAGAAACCGTCCAGGATGATCGTTTTTTCGAGCATCCCGGGAAGACTCGCGATCGATAGCGGTGGCTCGCCGAAGTAGATCTGCGAATAAATCTCATCCGCCAGGACAATGAGATCGCGGTCGCGGACCATAGCGGCGATGGCTCGAATGTCATCGGCCGGAATCACGCCGCCGGTCGGATTCTGCGGCGAGTTGAGAACCAGCATCTTAGTCTTGGCCGAGAGTCGCTCGCGAAGCAGCTTGAGATCGAACGAAAAGCCGCGCTCCTCGATCAGCGGAATCGGAACCGGCGTCGCGCCCAGGAAGTTAATCATCGATTCGTAGATCGGAAACCCAGGATTCGGATAGATCACTTCATCGCCAGGTTCAAGCAGAGCCAGCATCGGGAAAAAGATGATGGGTTTGCCTCCGGGGACGACACACACATGCTCCGGGCCGACCTGAACACCGCGCGTGCGTGAAACATGAGCTGCGATGGCTTGGCGCAGCTCGGGCAGACCCTGCGGCGGACCGTAATGTGTCCAGCCCTCGTCCAGCGCCTGTTTGGCGGCGTCGACGATGTGGCGCGGAGTCGCGAAGTCCGGCTCTCCGATTTCGAGATGAATAATGTCGCGGCCCTGCGCCTCCAGCTCGCGCGCGCGTACCAGCACCTTGAAGGCGCCTTCGACGCCGATCAGGTCCATCCGCTGGGCGAGCTTCATGCGCTCTTGCGGAAGAACGCCACGTTGTTGCGGAACTCGACGAATGAGACGGGATCGCCGATCTGTGCACGGTCCCCGGCGATGCGCGCAGTCAGACGCCGGCCACTATCGAGTTGGATGATGGCGAGTTGATACGGCACGTCATTCACGTAAGCTTCGGGCGGCGAAAAAACCACCGTCTCGGTGTAGACCGTGCCCGATCCAGGACTGTTCATAGTTTCCCCAGGATTGTAACGACGCTGGTTGCGCCCGATCCACCAAGATTCTGCGCAAGTCCGAGAGAATTGCGCGCGACTTGCCGTTCGCCTGCCTCGCCGCGAATCTGCTGCACCACATCGCAGATCTGTCCGACCCCAGTGGCTCCTACCGGATGTCCTTTGGACTTCAAGCCTCCACTGGTGTTGATCGGACGCTCGCCCTGAATGCAGGTCTTGCCGGCCAGCGTGTACGGCCCGCCTTCGCCCTTCTTGACGAAACCAAGATCCTCGATGGCCATGATCTCGGCAATCGTGAAGCAGTCGTGCAACTCTGCGAATTGAATATCGGACGGCTGGACACCGGCCATTTTGTAGGCCTTCTCGGCCGAAGTCTGGACGGCCCGAAAAGTTGTGATGTCGTCCTTTTCATCCAGCGCCACGTGGTCCGATGTTTGCGAGATTCCTAAAATGCGCACCGGCTTATCGGTAAACTCCCCGGCGCGTTCCAGCGGCGCGATCAGCACCGCCGCCGCGCCATCGCTGACCAGCGAGCAGTCATACACCGTCAATGGCTCCGAAATAGGCTTGCCGTTCAGCGCCTGCTCCATGGTGATGACTTTGCGCATATGCGCCAGCGGATTCTTTGCGCCGTTCTGATGATTCTTCACTGCCACTGCAGCCAGATGTTCGCGTGTGGTCCCGTACTGATACATGTGGCGGCGCGCAATCATCGCGAACAAGGCCGGGAACGTAGCTCCCGCGCGCACTTCGCCGCATAAATCGCCTGCGCCCGCCAGGATTTCCGTGACCTTCGGCGTGGTCTGCGAGGTCATCTTCTCCACTCCGGTCACCAGCACAACGTCATAGAGTCCGGCGGCGACTGCCGAGACCGCGTGGAAGAATGCCGCTCCACTCGAAGCGCAAGCCGCCTCGAACCGCGTGGCCGGCACACCCGTGATCCCCATGGCGCCGGCAATGTATGGCGCCAGATGATTCTGCCCCACAAACGAAGGCCCGGCGAAATTTCCGAGATAGAACGCTTCCACCTGCGACGGCCCGGCTTTGCCGTTCTCCAGCGCTTTCTGACCGGCTTCTACCGCGAGGGATCGCAAATCACGATCCGGGAACGCGCCGAAAGCGGTCTTGCCGATACCAACAACTGCTACTTGTCTCATCACTTTCAGGATAGCTTGGGATCGAGCGGCGAGGAGGCCGGATTTTGGGATGATCCGTTACACTGGGTTTTCGCGGTTGTCCTAAAGAGGTTTCTGCCGTGTCCATCTGTAGGATTGTCTTCATCCTTATCTTTGCCTGCGGGCTGCTGGCTGGCGATGTCGTCTATACCGCCGAGGTGCCCGCGCCTTCCGTGGTCACGACCGATGCTCAAGGAAACGCCTTTACGGCCCGTGTTCCCCCCGGGCCTTCGAAACCTGGTCAGGACATTGTGGTCACCAAGCGCGTCGGCGACGCCCGGCGAAGTGATAACGCTTTTTGGCCGCGGACTTGGACCCGGCAGCCCACTCCGTTCCAAGTCAACAGTGCTGGACTTGTGAGCACTTCGCTGGCGGGAACACGCGTGTTTTTCGACGACGCAGAAGCGCCGTTACTCTACGTCCAGGAAGGGCAGATCAACGTGGTCGCCCCTTATACTCTGCCCGCAAGAAAGAAACCAAGATACAAGTCGAGTTTCAAGGTAAACGGTCGGATGTTGTCACGGTACCAATCCGCGACAAGAATCCATCCATCTTCCGAAGCTTCCCAACCTTGTTTCCGATATTCATCCAGGAAAACGGAAGTTTAAACTCCGAAAACAATCCTGTGGCAGCCGAGACGGTGATCACGTTCTTTACCACGGGAACCGGTCAAACCGATCCGCCGAGTTTGGACGGACAGATCGGCGCTGTACCGTTACTCCGGGTCCAAGGTCCAGTGTCCGCACTGATTCTGGGACAACCGGCCGAGGTGATCTATGCAGGCGTTATTCCAGGCGTCGTAAACGCCGTCCAACAATTTCAAGTGCGCGTACCTATGGCCACTCCGGCAGGGATTGCGCGTTTTCAGATAGTCCTTGGCGCGACACATTCGACATCAGCAGCTTGTGGATAAAACGGAACGAGTAGGGCAGCCTTTCAGAGGTTGCCCTACTTCGTCGAAACTTCCGCCGCGCCTTCCTTCATGGTGACGCTGATCGAATCCAACACTGCCCGCCAGGCAGCCTTCAGCTCAGGATAAAATTCGCTATCCAAAGCTCTCCCCAGCGCCCAGATAAGCGCGTTATTCAACAAATCATAGTGATCCGGCCGAACACCGTATCCGGTATGTCGTTGGCCCAGCGCTCGTATCTCGGGCTCGAATTCGTCGAAGTGATCCAGACGAGCGACCACGGACGTCAACACGTCCATAACCTTCTTGCTCTGAAGAGCGATGTCTTGGTGAAACATCGCGCGCAGGCTGGGATCCATCTCGAACAGCCGGCCGAAGAAAAGTTGGCCGATGGGTCCGGAGAGTTCCTGAATCTCAGAGAGGCTCTCCTGCACCAGCCGCCTTTGCTGCTTCGTGACGGCGTTCATTCGTGAGTTCATGGCTTCGACAATGCCTTTAGGACGGTTTCCACTTGTTCCATTTCCTGTCTGTGAGGCGGCGCGAACGCAGGATCGGCTTGTAACTGGCGCCAGGATGCCAGACTTTTTTGAAGCCAGTCGGCGGCTTGACGCCGATGCTGCTCGGCGTCGGCGGGTTTGACATGCTTGGCGCTGGCGAGCAGCGCGTAGGTCAGGCCCATTGCCGCAGTGCCTCGCGGAGTGAGAAAACGTTGCTCATTCTCGGAACGTCCTTTCGCCAATAATCCGACCGGATCGCTAATTTCGAGCGCGCGGCGCGCATGCAGCAGAGCCGATTCGCGATCGCCTTGCTTGGCGGCTTCGAGTGCCAGCTTCTCGTGAGTGCCGACCAGGTCCGGAGCCGGAGCAGTGACGCCGGCAGTAACCAGGGCTTCATGCAGTGAAATGCTCTCCTGATAAGCGCGAATAGCGCCGGCGGTATCGTGCGACTCGATCAAAGCGTCTCCAACCAACCCATACCCATGGCCCAAATCCCAACGATTCATGACGTTTTGCGGATTCACCTGCTGGATTTGCTGGAAGAGCTTAAGCGACTCACGCAACATGGCCAAACGTTCGGCAGGCTTTCGCCCCGGCAACGTCCCGGCCACGCGGCTCAGCGCGTTGGCATAGTCGCTGACAGCTTGCTGATTCGCCGGATCGGCTTCATAAAGACGGCGCGCGACGGCCAGCATTTGCTGGTAGGCCTGAAGCGCACCCGCGGCGTCACCCAGGCTTCGCCATTTCGGATTACCGAATACATCCCCGAGATGACTGTAAGTCGAGAGCAGGATGCGCTGGCACTCGACATTGGCGGGATCTTCGCGCGTGAGCTGTTCCAGCAGAGCTAGCGCGCGTTTGTATTGTTCGAGCGCCTGCTGCA
>JBGPSX010000028.1:0-16297 GCA_041490325.1 Bryobacteraceae bacterium
AGATCCATGCGAGATAAGAACGGACACACCAATTGGTCGAGCGAAGTTGAAGGCGGACCGGCCACCGCTGAGTTGAAGCGAATGTTTCCGCATGCCGATGCAGCCACGCTGGCCTGGGCGTTAGAGGTTGCCATTCATCCTCCCACCGGAACCATCAACTGTCTCGCACTAAACGCGAAGGGCGAGATGTCGGGTACCACCACAACCAGCGGCCTGGCGTGGAAGATCCCAGGACGCATCGGCGATTCGCCCATCATCGGAGCCGGTCTATACGTCGACCAGGAAATTGGCGGCGCCGGATCCACTGGCCGCGGCGAAGAGAACATTCGCGTTGCAGGCGCGCATTCCATCGTCGAGAACATGCGTCACGGCATGACGCCGAAGGACGCTTGCCTGGATGTCCTCCAGCGGATCTCTCACAACTTCCGCGACGACAAAGCACGGCTCGCGCAGTTCGACATCAATTTCTATGCGCTGCGCAAGGACGGAATGTACGCGGGCGCATCTTTGTGGAATGGACGCCCCGGCCGCAATGGGCAACGTCGCGAGCCGTCTTTCGCCGTCAACGACGGTGGCGATAGCCGGCACGAACCCTGTATCCATTTATACGAGCGATAAATCGCTGCGACGCCTCCACCGCGGCCAGCATCTAAAGACCGCATGTCTACGGCGAATGTATTGATTGTTTTTTACTCGAGAGACGGCTCCACCGAAAAGCTGGCTAACGCTGTGGCCGAAGGCGCACAGGCTGAAGGCGCCGAGGTTCGGCTCCGCCGGGTGCGCGATCTGGTCGGTCCGGACGTAATGGCGAAGGTGCCCGGATGGGCCGAGAACAGTGCTCGAATGCACGCGCAGTATCCGGCGCCCACCGCTGAAGACGCCGAGTGGGCCGACGCCGTTGTTTTCGGCACTCCCACCCGCTTCGGCAATGCCTCGGCGGAGTTGAAAGCCTACATCGATTCTCTGGGCGCACTCTGGTTTCAAGGCAAGCTGAATGGCAAGGCTGGCAGCGCGTTCACGTCCACGGCTTCTCCACACGGCGGAAATGAGAGCACCATTCTCTCTCTCTATAATCCGCTCGCACACCTCGGCTTCATCATCGTGCCGATCGGTTACGCCGATCCGGCCGTGTTCACAACCGGAACTCCCTACGGCGCTTCGCACGTTGCTGGCACCCCCGGGAAACCCCCTGGCGAGGATGAGCTCGCAGTGGCGCGCTTTCAAGGCAAGCGTGTCGCGCATGTCGCGCGGAAACTGAAAAGCTAAGCCGGCGCTCGTTCGAAGTTCTGGTACTTATAGAACGATTGCCAAATCTCAGCCCCTCGGAATTATATGCCCGATAACACTGGACCACTCTTGGTCTCGTGTCAAAACGCTGGTCCGGCACGCAACTTTTACGCGTTGGCTCGCAAGTGTCGCTCGTCAACCTCCTTGAGGATCAGAGACTTACCCCTTTGGCTCCGCACGTGCTATCTTGGTCCCGAGAGGAGATCGTCGTATGAGACTTCGTAATACACCTGCGTTTTTGGGTGCTGTTACCGTTCTAGCGTTGGTTAGCGTGGGCTGTGCAACGAAGAAGCACGTCCGCGAGGCCATTGCTCCGGTTCAGAACCAAGTGAATCAAACTCAGAGTCAAGTCACTAGTCTGCAAAAGCAGACGGATGAAAACAAACAGGCCATCGGTGATCTGGATCGCCAGGTAGCCACTGCCGATGAGAAAGCCGCTGATGCTGGCAGGAAGGCCGCCGAGGCCGCCGAGTCCGCTGCCAAAGCAAACAGCGCCGCGGCCGAAGCAGCTCAGCGCGCCGATAGCGCCAATTCCGCGGCGCAGCAGGCTCAACAGGGCGTGTCCCGTCTGGATCAGAATTTCCAGAACCTGGATAACTTCAAGCTCATCACAACCCAACCGGTTTACTTCGGCTTCAACAAGAGCAGCCTCGCGAAGGAAGAGCAAGCCAAGTTGGACGAGGCTGTCCAGAAGATCAGCGGTATGAAGCACTATATCGTCGAAGTGGAAGGTTACGCCGATCGCACTGGAGACAAGGGCTACAATCGCGAACTCAGCCGCAAGCGAGCGGACAGCGTGGTGCATTATCTCGCCGTCGAGAAGAACATTCCGTTGCGTTCGATCCGGCAGCTAGGCGTTGGCGCCGATTTTCCGGATGCCGACAACAAGACCAAGGCAGCTCGCAAGGAAAACCGCCGGGTGGATGTGAAGATCTATTCGCTCGATCTTTCGGGGCAAGGTCAGACCCCGGCCCAGTCGTCCTCGCTTACGAGGCCCGCGGACCAACAGTAAGAAAGCCTCGCGGCTTTCGCTCAGGCTCAGCGCATAGCTGGGCACGGTGGATTTGTCTTGGAGCATTCCAAGGATCTTCACCGGGCTCAGCGTGCGCTGTTGTTTTTTTGGTCTGACTTTGTAAGCCTTACTGCACGTTCTTCGCCAGGTTTCTGGCCAGCACTTCCGCTTTTTCAGCCAAGCGCCGGGCCGCCGGCAAATCGGATCCCCGCAAGGCTTGCGCCTGTTGAATGAACCCCTGGATTTGATCGAAGTCCGTCTGCTGTTCTTTATTGAGCTGACGTTTCCCGATGGACCCCAAGCTGGATTGAGCGCGAGCCAGGCTCTGATCGATGGCGGAGTTGTGCTGCCGCTGCTGCTCCTCCGTCAGAATCGGTCCGAGCTGCGGCGCCGGCTGTCCATTCGCGGGCGGAGCGGCAGGAGGACTTGGAGCAGGAGGACTTGAAGCGGGAGTCCTGGCCGGACGGCGCGGGGGCGTAACTGGATCAGCGTTTGTTGGAGCCGGTTGCGTCGCAGGAGTCGTGCCTGGCGGAGCAACCGGTACCGGCGCCGAAGGCGGAGGCGTTACTTGATTAGCTGGTGTGGTCGCGCTAGGCGCCGTTGTAATACTACCGGGCGCGGAAGACGTAGTGGGCTGGGCCGGAGTTGTTGTGAGACCGGAATCAGGAATCGCCGTAGGTGCAGCAGCGGGCGGACCGCCCAGCTTGCGTTTGTGGCATGCTGTTTCGAATACCGGCAGCAGCAACGATAGCGAAAGGATGCAAAAGAGGCGCGGCATTGAAGGAGGGAGAATGCGATTACGAACTGCCCGTCGCCGAGCGGACCACTTCACCTCGGTAGTCTACCATTCCAGGGAATCGCAATCGGAACGTGGTGCCTTTTCCCCGCTCGCTTACAAAATCGATTGTACCACTGTGAAGTTGAACTACCCGGAATGTTGTCGCCAACCCGATGCCAGTGCCGCTCTCTTTGGTGGTGAAGTAAAGATTGAATATTCGATCCTGAATCTCCGGCGCAATCCCCGCCCCCGCATCCGTGATCGCCAGCTCGCACTCTTCGCCGTCGGTGGCCGTATGAACTGTTAGCTTTCCGCCTTGCCGCATGGCCTCCAGTCCGTTGTTAATTACATTCAGGATGGCTTGCTTGAGCAGATCGGCATCACCGTTGATCCATAATCCTTCCCGCAGCACGGACTCGATCTGAATGCCTTTGCTGTGCGCCTCCGGCGAAACCAGCGCGACGATCTGGCCCACCAAGAAACTCAAGTCGAGTGGCTTGGATTGCACTTCCATGGGCTTGTTGAAATTGAGAAAGGTCTTGACCACCGTATCCAGCCGCTTAATCTCGCGGGCAATGACATCCAGCTCGGGCTCCTGGCCGTCCAGCCTTCCCCTCAGAACCTCGAGGTGTAGCGCCATGGCGTTCAGTGGATTCTTGATCTCGTGCGCAACGCCGCTGGTCAAGCGGCTCAGCGCGGCCAGCCGCGACGAAAGGTCCAGTTGACGTTCCAGTTGCTTGCGGCTTTCCACATCGCGAATGGTGACCAGTGTTCCAATCTCTTCATGGCCGGCTGATTTTCGGAGCATCTGGACACTCACCAACAACTTGGCCGAACTGGCGCCATCGCGTGGAATCGTTACGGTCTGATCTTTCACCGGCTCTCTGGCGCGGACCGCATTCGAAATGATTCCGCCCAGCACCCCGGACGCAGGGAAAAGCTCGTCGATTCCGCGGCCCATCAAGTCGCTATGCTGTTTGCCCAGCATCCGTCCGGCGGACTCGCCCGCCATCAGGAGCCGGCCGTTGTTGTCGAACAACAGGACGGTTTCCTCCAGCCTCTGGAGCAGTTGTTCGACGTTACTGCGCAAGTCCAGCGCATCCTTCTTGGCGCCGCGGAATTGCTCGCCCAATAGATTGAGCTTCGATTGGACGTCGGCGAACTCGCGCGTCTCCCTTTGCGGGACCTCCGCAGCTTCGAATCGGCCCGAAAGGATCGCATCGATTCTCTGGCTCATCCGTCCCAGAGGATCCAGAACAATATTTGGAACCACGGAACCGAGGAAGATGGCGATCAACAACGACGCGCCAAATGCCAGCGTCAGGTTGCTCAGCCCGGGCTCGACCGCATGCTTGAGCAGGTCGGACTTGATGATTAGCGCAATGCCGAATTGAACGTTGCCTGGAACGCCTACCCGCACCGTCATTCCGTAGTTCTCGCTCTTGGTGAGGAGCTGCGACAGATTGGTGAACCAATAGCGGTCCTGTATTCGACGAAAGTCCCGAGCTTCCGGCGACGACTTGCCGATCAATCCCGGATCCGATGCGGTCAACACGATTCCACCATCGTCCGTTATGAAGATGGAGGACACCAGTTCGGTATTTGCCAGCATGCGCCTCAGCATTCTGGAAATGCTCGGATCGTCCTGAATAATCCTGGTCCAGCTTTCCTTCAGTGGATGCGATGACGCCGATTGCCCCAAGCGGTCGTTCAGGTTCCCCCGAACTTCGTCAATAATCAGGCTGGCGCGCGCAGAGGCGTTGCCGAAGGCCAGATGAGTGAAATCGTACAGGTACAGCGAAGCCATGGCGACCACGACCAGCGTGACCAGCACGATGATCGCGATCCGGAGCCGGGCTTTCAGCGACATCTACGCTCCCGAGCCGGCTTCTGCCTCGGCAGCGCCATACTCTTTCAGTTTGTTGAACAGCGTTTTCAGGCTGATTCCCAGAATCTCGGCCGCGCGAGTCTTGTTGTTGCGCGTGTGTTGAAGCGTGATCTGAATCAGCGCCTTCTCGGCTTCGCCCACCGTGGTCCCGACCGGAAGCCGGACTGCGTCTGGTTCCACCACCTGTTGCGCCGGCCGTGTGCCGGGCGGCACGCCGAAATCCAGCGGAAGGTGATGCGACGTGATGGTGCCATCCCCCGCCACAATCGTGGCGCGCTCCAATACGTTGCGCAACTCGCGCACATTTCCCGGCCAGGAGTAGCGCTTGAACTGCTCCATCACGTCCGGGAGCACGTCCACCACGCGCGTTTCATGCTTGCGGTTCAGAGTCTCGATCAACGCTTCGGTCAGCATCGGCAGATCGCCTTGCCGCTGTCGCAGCGGTGGCAGCGTGATCTGAAAAACGTTCAGCCGGTAATACAGATCTTCCCGCAGCTCGCCTTTTCGCAGTGCCTCTTCCGGCACCTTGTTGGTAGAAGCAATCACGCGCACGTCCACCGCGATCTCCTGCTTTCCACCCAGGCGCCGCACGCGCGAATCCTCCAGCACTCGTAGCAGCTTGGCCTGCGTCCCCACCGGCATCTCCGGCAGTTCGTCCAGCAGCAGCGTGCCATGCTGGGCCAGTTCGAAACAGCCGGCACGGCGCTCCACGGCGCCCGTGAACGCGCCTTTTTCGTGTCCGAACAGCTCGCTCTCCATCAAAGTCTCGGGAAGCGCGGCGCAGTTGATCGCGACAAAAGGACCGGCGTTGCGTTTGCTCAGATGATGAATCGCGCGCGCCACCAACTCCTTGCCCGTCCCGCTTTCACCGGTGACCAGCACGGCCGCTTTCGACGGAGCCACCTGCTGGATCAACGAAAACACTTGTTGCATCGCCGAACAGGAACCCACCAGATCGCCCAGCACACCCTGGTAGGCCAGCCGTCTCTGCAGCCGTTCGGTTTCCTCGGCCAAACGACTCTGCGTCGCCGCCCGCTCCAGCAGGACTTTCAGCGCGCTGGGTTGGATCGGTTTTTCCAAAAACCAGAACGCACCCAAATCGTGCATGGTCTGAACGGCAGTCTCGATGTTCCCGAAGGCCGTGAGCACGATGGTTGGAGGAAGCGCGCCCTGGGCCGTCAGCCGCCTCAAGAGTTCAAACCCATCCACTCGTGGCATCATCAGGTCGGTCACGAGCACGTGCACCGGCCGCTCGCCCAGCTTCTCCAGTGCTTCCTGGCCATCCGCCGCTGTTTCGACGGCCATGCCCCAGGACTGGATCATCTTAGCTAGCCCGGCGCGCTGATTCTCTTCGTCGTCCGCAACCAGTACGCGGATTTGAGGTTCGGACTCAGTGTTTCCCATCCTCACAATATTGTATATGTCTACTCAACATCAGCGACATTGCTATCGGCGCCAGTATCAATTTCAGGTACGCCCACCCCCCTAGGGCGAGCGCTATGCCGTAATCGGCAAAGAGTGACCTTTCTGCTGCTCGATAGACGGCGCTGGGGTCTTTCCCAGCCATTTATGGATCGTTGGCAGCGCCGCCATCGCGGCCTGCTCACCCTGCTGGATCAACGTCTTTGCGCTCGGAAATGCGTCCCACGCCATGTTCCCGACACCGGGCGCCAGGACCAGGCTCGAATAACGCCGCCAACTGTTCTCGGTTCGCGAACTCATCACCTGAAAACATCGGTTCACCACCGAGAACATGTTCCCGAAGTCTTCGATCCCCTCGCAATTGGGAATCACAACCGAAATGACTCGGTCCACGCCCATCTGCAACAGCGGCTCAGCCGGCACTTCCATGGAAACAAAACCATCCACCAGCAACTTCCCTTCATGACGAATCGGCTGGAACAAGCCCGGATACGCGCAGCTCGCGCGAATGGCCTGCCCGGCGTCGCCTTGCCGGTGAAACGTCATGGCCTGGCCGCGAATGAGATCGGTCGCAACAACTGCTAGCGGGATCTTCATCTCCTCGAATCGATTCACTTTCAGCAGCCGCGTCAAGAACGTGATCATACGATCGCTGCCGGCCAGCCCGCGCAGGTTCAAAGTCCAGCGTGCAATGTCACGGAACTTCATCGAGATCGCCACCGCTTCGATTTCGTCGGCGCACGATCCGCTCGCGAACGCAGCAGCCACAATGGCTCCTGAACTCACGCCGGCGATGGCATGAATCGGTATGTTATTTCTCTCCAGCGCGCGCAGCACTCCAATGTGCGCAATCCCACGCGCAAAACCGCGACCCAGCGCCAGTCCGATTCGGGGACCACTCTCTTTCCGATCCCGGTCTCCTCGCACCCACGCCCGCGCGGTTTTCCAAAAGCTCGACACCGGATTCAGCTCTACGGCGCCCATCGCGACCTCCCTCAAGTCACGTATCATGTTAAATACGTGAGCTTCTTACCATATCGACGCAAATCAGCTTCCATTCCGATCTGCCTATTTGTAACTATCTATGTAATCTATCTTACATCACTGACTCGCCTGAACGCCCAGCGTGAACTGTCGGGGGCGGCCCAGTCCAAGTTCGCATTGGAGCGTCTGAACGTCCTCGGAAGCGTGCTCATGATTGCAGCTCATCCCGACGACGAGAACACGGCGCTGCTTGCTTACCTCGCGCGCGGCCGCAAGGTTCGAGCCGGATATCTTTCGCTAACGCGCGGTGAAGGCGGACAGAACCTGATCGGATCCGAGCAAGGCGACGAACTCGGTGTGATCCGCACGCAGGAACTGCTCGCGGCGCGGCGCATCGACGGCGCGGAGCAATTCTTCACGCGCGCCATTGATTTCGGATTCACGAAGACTCCGGAAGAGACCTTCGAGAAGTGGGGTCACGAAAAGATTCTGAGCGACGTGGTGTGGGTGGTGCGCCGCTTCCGGCCCGACGTTATTGTGCTGCGCTTCACCGGCACGCCGCGCGATGGGCACGGCCAGCATCAGGCCTCCGCGATTCTCGGCAAGGAAGCATTCACGGCGGCGGCGGATCCGAAACGATTCCCGGAACAGTTACGCTGGGTGGAGCCTTGGCAAGCCAAGCGAATCATGTGGAACACGTTCGCGTTCACACGGCAGCAGGAACTGGAATCGGAGAAGCTTCCAAACCAGATCATGGTTGATCCCGGCGATTACGATGCTGTGCTGGGACACTCGTATGCGGAGATCGCTGGAATGTCCCGCAGCCTGCATCGCAGCCAGGGCATGGGCGCGCTGGAGCGCCGCGGCGCCGCCAAGAACTTTCTGGCGCTGGTGGCTGGTGAACCGGCCGCGCACGACATGTTCGATGGAGTGGATATCACCTGGAACCGGGTCCCAGGCGGCGCGCAGATCGGTCCTGTGCTGGCCGAAGCGGCGCGCACGTTCGACGCCGGGCATCCGGTGAAGATCGTACCGCTGCTGCTCAAGGCCAAAAAGCTGATGGCGGATTTGCACCAGCCGGTGGTGGATTTGAAGCGCGATGAACTGGAGGAGGCGATCGGGCTGTGCTCCGGTTTGTGGCTGGATGCTACCACGGATAAGTACGCAACCGTTCCGGGTGGTTCCTTCAAGTTGAACGCGACCGCATTGGGGCGCGAGCGAATCGCGGTGCAAGTCGGCTCTGTGGACGTGGACGGCGCATCGAAAGCTTCGGCCAAGGACACTTCCGGAGCCGTGCTTCCCTTCAACGATCCGCGGGTGTTCACGCTCAACCTGACCGTGCCACCGGGCCAGCAACTGTCGCAGCCTTATTGGCTGCGCGAACCCAAACAAGGCGAAACCTATACGGTTTCCGATCAACGGAACATTGGATTGGCGGAGAACCCTCCGCTCTTCCGCGCGCACTTTCACTTGAGAATTGAATCGGAAGACGTCGACATTGTGCGGCCTGTTGTATTCCGTTACGTCGAGCGCGCGCAAGGCGAGATGACACGGCCCGTAATCGTGGAACCTCCGGTCGCGCTCAAATGGTCGCAAGGCGCGCCACTGTTTCCGGACGGATCGCCGAAAACCGTCGAGCTCGAAGTAAGCGCGAACGTCGCGGATGCATCCGGCACAATTCAGATTCAAGCTCCGGCTGGATGGACTATCGAGCCGGCCTCGCGCGACTTCAAGCTTGCAACCGCCGCTCAGGAATCTGCCTTGTCCTTTCGCATCTCGCCGCCCGCGCAAGATGCCAAGGGTGCGTTGCACGCCAGCGTCAAAGTGGGAAGTGAAACTGTCGACACCGGAATGGAAACGATCAACTATCCGCACATTCCTCCACAAGTTTTGTTCCCGCCTTCGAGCGCCGGCCTCGTCCGGAGCGACGTTCGCCTGCTGGCCAAGACCATCGGATACATCATGGGAGCGGGCGATGAAGTTCCGGGAGCACTGCGGCAGTTGGGCGCCGACGTCGTTCTGCTGAGCGCCGATGATCTGGCGCGCGCCGATCTCAGCCGATTCGACGCCATCGTGACCGGCGTCCGGGCTTACAACACGCGCACAGATCTGCGCGCCAATCAGGAACGCCTGCTCGATTATGTCCAGAAGGGCGGCACGATGGTGGTGCAGTACAACGTTCTCGAAGGTGGCTTCGGGGGCGGCGATCCAAGCACGCTCGCGCACATCGGTCCGTATCCGATCAAGGTCGGCCGCGAGCGAGTCACGGTGGAAAGCGCGCCGGTTCAGTTGCCGAATGCCGCCAGCCCGCTGCTGCACAAACCGAACGAGATCACCGCGCGCGACTTTCAAGGCTGGATCCAGGAACGTGGACTTTACTTCGCCTCCGAGTGGGACCCGCGCTACCAGCCGCTGTTTGAGACGCACGATCCAGGCGAGAAACCGTTGCTCGGCGGTACGCTGTATACGCGCTACGGCAAGGGCGCGTACGTGTTCACAGCGTTCTCCTGGTTCCGCGAGCTGCCCGCCGGCGTGCCTGGAGCGTTCCGCATTTTCGCCAACTTCCTCAGCGCGGGAAAGACTCTTGAGTAAGAATCCGGACCGTCTCCCACGCCGGAGCGATGACGAGCCGCCGCCATTCCTCGGCAGTTGGGCGAACGTTTACGTCTTCGTCATCTGTTATCTCGCCTGCCTCATCGCCGGCTTCTATGCCTTCACCCGCGCGTACGCTCCATGAGGCCACTCGACTGGGTGGTGATGTTCGGATGGCTGGCCTTCATCGTCAGCTACGGGCTGTATCGAGGGCGCGGCAGCACCACTGTCAGTAAATTCCTGCTGGCCGGAAAGACCATGCCCTGGTACGCCATGGGCTTGTCCATCATGGCGACGCAGGCCAGCGCCATCACATTCATCTCCACCACCGGGCAGAGCTACACCGACGGAATGCGCTTCGTTCAGTTTTACTTCGGGCTGCCGCTGGCGATGGTGATCCTTTGCGCCACTGCGGTCCCCATCTTTCACCGCGCCAATGTCTATACGGCTTACGAATACCTGGAGCAACGTTTCGATGCGAAGACGCGCGCACTGGTCAGTGCAATCTTCCTGATCCAGCGCGGCCTCGCCGCGGGTTTGTCTCTCTATGCGCCGGCGGTGGTGCTGTCGGTCATCCTGGGTTGGCCGGATCGGCTGACCACCGTTCTGATGGGTGCGCTCGTAGTCGCTTACACTTCGTTCGGTGGAATCAAGGCTGTGACCTGGGCCGATGTGCAGCAGATGATGCTGATCCTGTGCGGGCTGGTGCTGGCTTTGTTCATGGCGATCCATCTTCTGCCGGGCGGAGTCCATTTCGCCGACGCGGTTTCGCTTGCCGGCGCGGCGGGAAGGCTC
Source organism: Bryobacteraceae bacterium (assembly GCA_041490325.1). GTDB lineage: Bacteria > Acidobacteriota > Terriglobia > Bryobacterales > Bryobacteraceae > Palsa-89. The sequence goes on from JBGPSX010000028.1 coordinate 10,759, forward strand.
AACGCGGTGACCTTCAGCTTCGACTGGAACGATCGCTACAACGTGTGGAGCGGCGTGATTGGTGGAATGTTCCTGGCGCTGGCGTACTTCGGATGCGATCAGTCGCAGGTGCAGCGCTATCTGACCGGCAAGTCGATCGGGCAAAGCCGGCTCAGCCTGATCTTCAACGCCATGGCGAAAATCCCGATGCAGTTTTTCATTCTGTTCATCGGAGCCATGGTGTTCGTGTTCTTCATTTTTGCGAAAGCGCCGGCGTTGTTTCAGCCGGTGGAACTGAATCGCATACAAAGCGATTCCCGGTTTCCCGCCGCACAGCAGCGCTACGACGCCGCGTTCGAAAAGCGGAAGGCCGCGGCCGAACAGTACATTGAGGCCGGCCGGGCAGGCGACAAGAACGCCCGGCAAACCAGCCTCAATCAATTCCGGAGCGCGCAGACTGAATTGAACAACGCGCATGCCGCCACCGAACAACTGGCCGGGAAAGACTTCCACGATACGAACTACATCTTTCTGTCGTTCGTCACGCGCTATCTGCCGGCCGGCGTGGTCGGTCTGATCATCGCCGTCATCTTTTCGGCGGCGATGTCGTCGACATCGGGCGAGATCAACTCGCTCGCTACGGTCACGGTCATCGATATTTACCGGCGGCACCTGAATCGCGGAGCGTCGGATCGCCACTATCTGCTGGCCTCGCGTTGTGCCACCGTATTCTGGGGCGTGTACGCGGTGATCTTCGCGCAGTACGGCAAGAACTTCGGGGCGCTGATCGAGGCCGTCAATATCGTCGGGTCGCTGTTCTATGGCGGATTGCTGGGCGTATTCGTGCTGGCGTTTTTCTTCAAGCATGTCGGCGCGAATGGCGCTTTCTTTGGCGTGCTGGCTGGAGAGGCTGCGATATTCTCGGCTAACCTGTTTACGAAAATCTCATTCCTTTGGTACAACGTGGTCGGGTGCGTGGTGGTGATCGTGACCGCCCTGATCATCACGCGGGCATTCGATCAGAAGAAACGACCGGCGCAGGCTAGCTAGAGCAGCGTCGTATCGAGATGCACTTCGCCGGCGATGTCCGGAATGATATTTCCTGGGACAGCGCCGTTCCTTAGATAATTCAGCAGCGCGTCTTCGTCGCCTTCAAAGAAGCTGTTCACCAGTTCTTTGATTGCAAGGCGGCGCAGGCCATCGCGACTCAGCACGGGCGCATAAACAAATGACCGGCCGACTTTGCGCCGCTCAACGCCGCCCTTCTTGGCGAGGCGTTCCAGTACCGTCATCACGGTGGTATAGGCGAGGTTGCGATTGGCGGTGAGACCGCGCCGGACATCCTTGACGTTGGCCTCGCCCAACTTCCACAATATTTTCAGACATTCCAATTCGAGCGGAGGCGGGATTTCACGCGCGCCGTTTCGAGCCATTCACGAATCCTTTCGCCAGGCTTGCTGCAACTTCTCGGCGAAGAGCGAAATGGTTTGACCGACACGTTGCCCGCGCGGCGCCGGCTTCTGCTCTGGCGGGGATGGCATCAGCGATAGCTGTTCGGACGTTGGGGCCTCGGATTCCGCGATAGCCCCGGCGGGCTCTTCTTCATCGAGATAGCGAGACTTCTTCAACACCGAGCGTTCCAGCGATGGGCTGTACGCGGTCCAGCAGCCATCCACATGCCGGTCTTTCGCCACCATCCCGCGCATGCATTCCATTTTTGAATCGAGATTATCGAGATGGTGCAACAGCAGCGCCTCGGGGAACAGCGGAACCTTGGGCGAGCCGTATTCCAATTCGCCGTGATGGCTGACCAGCATGTGCTCAACCAGCACGCGCAGCTTGGCCGGGAATTCGGGAAAACGCTGGAGCTTATCGTGCAACAGACGCAGACCAATAATGATGTGGCCGAGCAACTGGCCTTCGGAGCTGTAGCCGAAGCTGCGAGCATAGGTCAACTCCGCCACCTTGCCGATGTCATGCAGGACCGCGCCTGTGAGCAGCAGATCGACGTCGACGTAGCTGTAGTGCGTTGCGGCCATGCGACACAGGTGGCAGACGGAGAGAACGTGCTCGATCAAGCCGCCGAGGTAAGCGTGGTGAACGTGCTTGGCCGCCGGAGCGGTGCGATACAAGCGCGCGAAGGGCTGATCGTCGAGAAATGAATCGAGCAACGCGCGCAGGTGCGGATTCTGCATTTCGGCCACGATGCCACGCAACTCCGCGAACATTTCCATCGGGTCGCGTTCAGAAGCCGGAAAGTAGTCGGCGAAATCCACTTCATCGTCTTGCACTGGCGCAATCTTGTGAATGGTGAGCTGCGGCCGATTCTGGAAAATCTGCAGCAGTCCTTTGACCTTCACGAAATCGTCGCGTTTAAAAGTGTCGATCACTTCGGCGACGTTGTCCCACATCTTGGCGTCGAGGTCGCCAGTGCGGTCCCCGAGCAAGAGCGAAAGGTAAGGCTCGCCCGACTTCTTCTGTCGAACGTCTTTGACGTGAACCAGAAACGTCGCTGTGAAAACCTGGTTCGGCTTAAGGTCGCTGACGTAGGCCGATTTCATGAATTACTTCGAGCTGCTGGTGCTCTTCGCTTTCGTGCCGGGAATGGGAATGGCCCACAGCAGGCGCTTGCGGCGGGTCTGATTGGCGACCTCTTCCTTCGTCACGGTCTCTGGCCTGAGCTGTGCTGGATCCACCCAGGAAGTGTCTTTGCCAGGCGCGGCGCCGGTATCCACGTAGTCCGACTTGATCTCGAGGAACGCCGACTCGCGCAGCTTGGTCAGGTATTGACGAATGGCGGGATCCATCCGAGGCTTGTAGAGTTCCTCCATAATGTCCTGCTCGACTTCGGACAAATCCGCTTGTCCGGCCTTTTGATGGTCTTCCACCCTGATGATGAGAAATCCGGCGCCGGTTCGAATAGGATCGGTGATGAAGCCCTTGGGCTGGCTCCAGACCTGCCCTTCGAGGATCGAGCTCAGCTCACCTTTCTTGAATGGAGGAAGCTCGCCCATCCCCTTGGCGGTAACGGCGTCGGAATTATCGCGCGCGAGTTCCGCGAAGCGCTCGCCTTTGCGGGCGCGGGCGACCAAGTCCTTGGCTTTCTTCTCAGCGGCAGCGACGCCGGCAGCATCCTTGTTTTCCGTTGATATCAAAATCTCGCGGAGAAACAGGCGCTCTTCGCGAACGAACTGGGTCTTGTGCTCGTTGTAATATTTTTCGACTTCGTCGTGCTTGACATTGATCCCAGAGCTGATCTCCTGGCGGATCACGCGCTGCGTCAGCATCTGGTTCTTCATTTCCTGTTTGAAATCTTCAAATGAGACGCCCCCGGTTTGTTCCTTGATCCAGTCGTGAAACTTGTCGGGATCGGCGATTCCGGATTCAGTCTGGATTTGGGCGATACGCTTGGTGATCTCGGAGTCGACGTTGATGTTGAGATCCTTGCCCTTCTGCACCAGCAGCAACTGATCGATGCGGTCGCGCAGCATGTTCTTTTGCTTGTCGGCGAGCGCCTGCTCCAGCGCCGCACCGTTGGTTCCGCCGCGGCGAAGCTCATTGGCCATTTCTTTGCGGCTGCGATCGAGATCGCCCTTGGTAATAATGTCGCCATTGCATTTGGCGACGATCTCTTCCACCACGGCCAGGTCGGCGGCCGAAAGACATCCGGAGGCGAGAATAGCCAAGGACACTAAGGATTTCATATATTCCATTATCTAACGATCTGCCTGGCTTTGGCCGGGACCACCGGTCGCGGGATCGAGCGCGACTCGTTGATAAACTAAGACCGGAGAGAACTTGACAGACCGATGGCTACGCCAACCAGCTTACAAGCTTCGGTAGAACTTCAACCCTCGCGAGAGGACTTGATCCGGGCATATCGCGCTATGTACATGGCGCGGCGGCTGGATGACCGCGAGATCCTGCTGAAGCGCCAGAATCGGATCTACTTTCAGATCAGCGGCGCAGGACATGAAGCCATACAGGCCGCGGCAGGCCTGGCGCTCAAGCCCGGACACGATTGGTTTTATCTGTACTATCGTGACCGCACTCTTTCGCTGATCCTGGGCGTGACGGCGGAACAGACTTTGCTTGGCTCGGTGGGCGCCGCAGCCGATCCGGCGTCGGGCGGCCGGCAGATGCCGTCGCACTGGAGTTCACCCGAGCTGCACATCGTTTCCGGATCGTCGCCGACCGGAACCCAGTTTCTGCAAGCGGTGGGATGCGCGCAGGCGTATCGGTATATCGCGCCGGACTCGGACGAAGTCACGCTGGTGTGCGGCGGCGAGGGGGCAACCAGCGAGGGAGAGTTCTGGGAATCGATCAACGCGGCGTGTCTCGAGAGCCTGCCGTTGGTTTACGTGATCGAGGACAACGGGTATGCGATCTCGGTGCCGGTGGAGAAGCAGACCGCCGGCGGAAACATCGCTCGACTGGTCTCCGGATTTCCGAATCTCAAGCGTTTGGAAGTGGACGGCACGGACTTCGTGGCGTCGTATCGCGCGATGACAGAAGCGGTTGCCTATGCGCGCTCGGGTCAAGGTCCGGCGCTGGTGCACGCGATGGTGACGCGGCCGTATTCGCATTCGCTTTCTGACGACGAGAAGCTTTACAAGAGCAAAGCGGAGCGGGCCGATGAAGAGGCTCGCGATCCGATGATCAAGTTTCCCGAATGGCTGGTGGCTGAAGGCATCCTGGATCGGCAGGGGCTGCAGGTGATCGTGCATGAGGTGGACCGAGAGATTCAGGAAGCGACCGAGCGGGCGTTGCGCGCTGAACCGCCCGCCAAGGGCTCCGCGCTGCGTCATCTGTATTCCGAAGAGATCGATCCGGCGTCGAGCGAGTTTGAAACCGAGCCGCAGTTTAGCGGCGAAGCGCGCACCATGGTGGATGAGATAAACCTGACGCTGAATGAGGAGATGCAGCGCGATTCGCGCATTATCGTCTTCGGCGAAGACGTGGCGGATTGCAGCCGCGAGGCGAGTCTCGCCGAGGTGAAAGGCAAGGGCGGCGTTTTCAAGGCGACGGCCGGATTGCAAATCAAGTACGGCAGCGCGCGCTGCTTTAACAGCCCGCTGGCGGAGGCGGCGATCATCGGCCGGGCGACGGGACTGGCGACACGCGGGTTGAAGCCGGTTCCCGAGATCCAGTTCTTCGATTACATCTGGCCGGCCATGATGCAGATTCGCGACGAGCTGGCGACGCTGCGATGGCGATCGAACAACGGCTTCAGCGCGCCCATGGTGATTCGCGTTCCGATCGGCGGATACTTGAACGGCGGCGCCATCTATCACAGCCAGTGCGGTGAAGTGGCATTCACTCACATCCCAGGACTGCGCGTCGTCATGCCGTCGAACGCCTTGGATGCCTGCGGACTGCTGCGCACGGCTATCCGTTCCGACGATCCGGTGCTGTTCCTGGAGCACAAGCGGCTTTATCGCGAGCCTTACAATCGCTCGCAACATCCCGGGCCTGACTACACGATTCCGTTTGGCAAGGCGAAGATCGTCAAGAGCGGCCAGAACCTGACGGTGGTGACGTACGGCGCGCTGGTACAGAA
>JBGPSX010000029.1:0-15853 GCA_041490325.1 Bryobacteraceae bacterium
GCTTTCCGTGGAGTTAGTAGAGTGCTCGGGCGATCGCTTCCAGTTGTACAGCACGATCAGCACGCCCAGGAAGGAGACCGCATTGAGGAGGAAGGCGGCGCCCGGGCCCACGCCTGCGACCACCAGCCCGCCGAGCGCCGGACCGACCGACCGCGCCAAATTGAAGCCGATGGAATTGAGAGCGATGGCGGCCGGCAGCTCTTCTCGCGGAACCAACTCCGGCATGATGGCCTGCCAGGCCGGACCGTTCATTGTTGCGCCCAGGCCGAGTGCGAACGTGAGCCACAGCAAGGTCCAAGGTCCGCTGGTACCGGTGAGCGTGAGCACGCCCAGAACGCCGGCGGCGGCGAGCATCCAGGCTTGCGTGATCAGCAGCAACTTCCGGCGATCGACGATATCGCCGACAGCGCCGGCCGGCACGCCCAGAAGAAACACCGGCAAGTTGGTGGCGGTTTGCACCAGCGCCACCATCAGGGCTGAGGGCGCCAGCGTGGTCATTTCCCAGGCCGCGCCGACGTTCTGCATCCAGGTTCCGACGTTGGATGCCACTGAAGCGATCCACAGCCAGCGGAACCAGGTATAAACCAACGGACTCCAGGTGCCGCGCGCCGGAGAAGTCGCTTGAGCCAATTTCTATTTTAGGGTTTGGCGATCCGCAATAGAGCGGCGGCGATGAATGCGCCTTTGGCGTTGGAGTAGTCTACGGAGTCGATGATTCCGTTTGCGAGGATTCGCTCTTTCTCTTGTTCGTAGGCTCGGCGAAATTCCGGATCGCCGCGCAGTGAATTGCGAAAGGCAATCAACTCGCCATGTTCGGGGCAATTACGCAGGATGACGTGCGCGTGAACTTGAAAGACATCGCCCAGAGTTGTAGCGCTCGCCACGCGCATGGGGCGAGTCTCAGGGAATGGGTCGCGGTTGGACTGGCGTTGAAACCCGAGCGCGTCAAGCGCCGCTCTGGCTGTCTCGAGATCGCCTTCGACGTATGTGACCGCGAGATCGATAACGCCTTTGCCTCGGCATCCAGGTACGGCTGTGCTGCCGATGTGATCGACGATAAGCCGCGGCTCACGCTCCTGGATCGCGCTGATGAGCAGCGAGGCAGCCTCGGCCACGCGCGGATCGTAATCCCGAAACACGGCGGGGCTTTGTTCATAATTGCCAATCGCCAGAACGGTCATTCGTTTCTAAGAAGGTGCTTCTGCACTTTACCCAAGGCGTTGCGAGGCAGCTTCTCAACGATCGTGAACCCTCGTGGGACCTTGAAAGAAGCGAATTTTTCGCGGCATTGAGCTTCGAGTGCGGCTGTATCGATGGCGTGGCTGGTGACGAGATACGCTACCGGGATTTCGCCGCGTATCCGATCCGGCGCCGCCGCCACGGCCGCTTCCATGACGCCATCTTGCTCCTCCAGAAATTCCTCGATTTCGCGCGGATAAATATTGAAGCCGCCTGAAATGATGACGTCGCTCTTGCGGCCGCACAGCGTGTAGTAGCCATCCGGCGAGCGGACGGCCAGGTCGCCGGTTCGAAAATAGCCATCCAGAAAAGCGGCGCGCGTGGCCTCTTCACCCCGCCAGTAGCCGGCAAAGATGTTCGGACCTTGAAGATAGATTTCGCCGGTTTCGCCATCGGCGACAGGCCGGCCTTCTGCGTCCAGCAATCGCACCGACACGCCCGGAAACGGAAGACCCACGGTTCCGGGCCGCCGTTCGCCGTTGTACGGATTGCCAATGTTCATGAGCGTCTCGCTCATACCGTAGCGTTCCAGGATCCTGTGGCCGAAGTGGACGTTGAACTCTTCAAATACCTGCGCCGACAGCGGCGCCGAGCCGGAGACAAACAATCGCATCACACCACCGATTTTGCGCGCCTGTTCGATGGGGATTTCGAGCATCCGCACATACATTGTCGGCACGCCGAAGAAGAGGGTCGCGCCGAAGTCGAGAAATTCGCTCGCGGCCTTCTGATGCTCGAAGCGTTCCAGCAGTCGCATGCGGCATCCGCTCGCCAGCCAGCAATGCAGTCCGTTACCTAAAGCATGGACGTGGAAGAGCGGCAACGCAAGCAGCAGCCGATCGTCGCTCGTGATTTGCCACGCGCTCAGAATGTTCATCGCGTTCGCCACGAAATTGCGGTGAGAAAGCACTGCGCCTTTGGACGCGCCGGTGGTGCCGGAAGTATAGATAATTCCCGCCGGCATTTCGGCGTCGACCGTCACTTGCGACCGCTGGTCCGGGAACGCCGAGGCTTCTCTGGTAAGATCCGCGGGCGTCCATGCGCCGGGAATCCCACCGCACGCCACCGTGGCCACCGGTTCGGCGTCCTTGAGAATGTGCCCGATTTCTCGTTCGCGATATAGAATGTTGATCGGCACGAAGATTACGCCGAGCTTTACGCACGCTACGTAAAGATCGATCATCTCGACGCAATTGGCCAGGTAGACGCACAGTCGATCGCCACTCTTAAAACCGCGTTGCGCCAGCAATTGCGCCAGTCGATTACTGCGCGTATCGACCTCGCCGAAGGTGTAAGTTGCGCCTTGAAACTCGAGCGCGACGGCGCCGGACTTGGAAACGAACGATAAATCGAACAGTTGTGTAAGGTTCAAATCGGTAGTTCCTTGTAACGCGTTTCCTCGCTCCAGCGCAGCAAGACAAGACCAACCAGGAAGGCCAGCGACGTCATGGCGACCGGCGTGCCGATGGTTTGAAAGTGCGAAACTCCGGCGCCCACCAGGAAAGTCACACCGGCGGCAACGAATCGACCGAATGAAGTGGCGAACGCGAACGCGCTTCCGCGGCACTCCGTGCGGTACTGCTCGGGCAGCCACAGCGTGTACACGGAAAAGTTTGCGCCGCCGATGCCTAAGAAGAAGAGGCAAACGAAAAACCACGGCAATGCATTCGCGCCCAGGTAGAACACATATCCAAATCCCAGCGCTATGAAAATGAACATCAGCACGAAGTAGAATGCCAAGGCTTGTTTTCTTCCGAATGTTTCGGCCAGCCAGGGAAGCATCAAGCATCCGATGATGGTGCCAACCGAGAGCAGCATAGTTGCGTAAGAAGCCAATTGCGCGGCGTGTGGAGCGAAGTTCGCGTTTCCGGATGCAAGGTAGGTGACCGACGAGGGAACATACACGGACCCAGCCCACAGTCCGATCATCGATATCAGAACCAGCAGCGCATTGACGACTGTCTTCCGGCGATATTCAGGTGAGAACAGCGCGAACAGCGCATGCCAGGCGGTCCACTGAGTGCCCAACTCGCGGATTCGATTCTTCCAGCGAGTCGGCTCCACCATGCCGTAGCGGATGAAGGCAGTGAGCAATGCCGGCGCTCCACCCACTAAGAAAACCGCGCGCCATCCGTAATGAGCGCCGACGGCGCCGTTGACGATTGCGGCGAGAAACGTACCGAAGTAATAGCCGGTATGCATGTAGGCGGCGCCTCGTTTGCGCCTTGACTCCGGCCATTCCTCCGCCACGAACACTCCGCCTAAGACCCATTCGCCGCCGATGCCGATGCCGGCGAAGAATCGAAAGAACGCAAGGTGCCAGACGTTCGCCGTGACTCCGCAGAGCAAGGTGAAGAGCGAATAACACAGGATGGTGAGCATCAGCGTTCGGACGCGGCCGAAGCGGTCGGCGATGGGTCCCCAGAGGAACGCGAATCCCCAGCCCACCAGGAAAACCGCGAAAAGCAGTCCACCGTAGAAGCCGATGTTGGACGCGTTGGCTGCGATGCCGGAACGGGGCAGCAATTCGCGTAGCGCCGGCACGAGGACCAACGCGTACAGGAACGAGTCCATGCCGTCCAGCGCCCAGCCTGCCCAGGCCGCCCAAAAGCCACGCACCTGGTTGGCTGTGAGTTTTTCGACCGGCGCCGTTGTTAAAGGCAAGAGCCATTGTAGCCGCTCGCCTGTGCCAAACTAATAGTTAGAATGCCGCTGGTTCCGCCCTATATTGAATTGCTGCGACCCTACGAGGCCGGGCGCGGAATCGAGGAAATTCAACGCGAATTCGGGATCGAGCGCGTATGCAAGCTGGGCTCCAACGAGAATCCGCTGGGAGCTTCACCCCTGGCGCTCAAAGCCATCGCTAAGGTAATGGACACGTTGCATTTGTACCCGGACGGCGGACTTGGGTTGCGCCGAGTGCTGGCGGGAAAGTTCGACCTGAAAACTGAGAACGTGATTGCAGGAAGCGGCTCAGAAGGCATCATGTCGAACATCATTCGCACGTTTCTGTGCGATGAAGACGAGGTGCTGACTACCGAGGCAGCCTTCATCGGCTTCCAGGTTCTCGCAAAATCCCGTGGCGTCAAGTATCGCACCGTTCCGTATCGCGATTGGCATTACGATCTGCCCGCACTAGCGGCCGCAATCAATGAGCGCACTAAGATCGTATATCTCGCGAATCCGAATAATCCTACCGGCACGATTTTCTCAAAGCACGAGTTCGATGAGTTTTACAGCCATGTGCCGGAGCGCGTCTTAATCATTCTGGATGAGGCGTACTTCGAATACGCGAAAGACAATCCGCGTTATCCCGATTCGATGCACTACCGTTACGACAACGTGATTACGCTGCGAACCTTTTCGAAGATCTATGGCCTGGCCGGCGTTCGCATCGGATATGGATTCGCTCACGAGGATTTGATCGCGAATCTGCTCAAGGTGAAACTTCCGTTCGAACCGAGTACCGTTGCTCAGGCTGCCGGCATCGGAGCATTGACCGACAAGGAATTTCTGCATCGCTCGCTCGAGCTGAATGCGCGCGGGCTTCAATTCTTGTCCAGCGCGCTGCGGGAAATGGGAATGACGGTGGTTCCCTCGGAAGCGAATTTCGTCATGGTTGTGCTTCCGGGCGCCGATCAGGCCAGTCAACTAACGCGCGAGTTACTCGCGCAAGGAATTATCGTGAGGCCGCTAGCCAGCTTCGGATTGCCGAATTGCATCCGGATCTCGACCGGAACGGACGAAGACAACCAGCGATGTATTGAGGCCCTCAGAAAATTAGAGGTGATGTCATGCAAGAGTTAGCTGAGGAATCCGGACAAGAAAGGAATAGAGCGGATTTCCTGCCGCTCAAGGGCACCGACTATGTCGAATTCTACGTCGGCAATGCCAAGCAGGCGGCCTACTACTATCGTGCTGCGTTCGGGATGAAGCTGGTGGCCTATCGCGGGCCTGAAACCGGCACGCGCGACCGGGTTTCCTATGTCGTCCAACAGGGCAAGATTCGATTTGTCCTTACCACGCCTCTGTCTTCCGACAACGCCATGGCGGATCACATCAAACTGCACGGCGACGGCGTTCGCGAGATCGCACTATGGGTGGATGATGCCGAGGCCGCCTATTTTGAGACCACGCGGCGAGGCGCGCGCGGCGTTCATGAGCCGACAGTTCTAGAGGACGAGCACGGTCAAGTCAGGATGTCCGCGATCGCGGCCTATGGTGATACGCTGCACGGTTTTGTCGAGCGCAAGAATTATCGCGGGGCGTTTCTCCCTGGATTCAGGGCGGTGGAAGGCGAAGACCCCGTCTCAAGGCCGGTGGGTTTGTTGCACATCGACCACATGGTCGGCAATGTCGGCTGGGGGCAGATGGACGCCTGGGTGGGCTTTTATCGCGATGTAATGGGTTTCCAGCTCTATCAACATTTCGACGACAACGACATCAGCACCGAGTATTCCGCTTTGATGTCCAAAGTCATGGCCAATGGAAATGGCCGCGTGAAGTTTCCGATCAATGAACCCGCGGTGGGTAAGAGGAAATCGCAGATCGAAGAGTATCTGGAGTTTTACCACGGCCCCGGTGTCCAGCACATTGCCATGGCGACCGGCGATATCATCGCGACGGTATCGAAGCTGCGCGATCAAGGAATCGAGTTTTTACTTGTTCCGACCACGTACTATGAGGACCTGGAAAAGCGCTGCGGCAAGATCGATGAGCCCATCGCCAAGCTCGCGGAGCTAGGCATCCTGGTGGATCGCGACGACGAAGGCTACATGCTGCAGATCTTCACCAAGCCGGTGGAAGACCGTCCGACCTTGTTCTTCGAAGTGATCCAACGCAAGGGTAGCCGCAGCTTCGGCAAAGGGAATTTTAAGGCTCTATTTGAAGCGATCGAGCGCGAGCAGGCATTGCGCGGCAATTTGTGATTTTAAGGACCGCTCCCTTTGGTCACGGCTCTGCCAGCGGGATTAATCCCCAGCCGAGCCGCGACCAAAGGGAGCGGTTTAAGTGAATTTTTCCACTAAGTTTTTTTCGCAGGGGCGGCTGGTTTCAGTTCCACGTCCAGGATTGGCTTGAGCGCATCCAGCTTCATGGTTCCGTTGTAGAGCTTGCCGTTGATGAAGAACGCCGGAGTTCCGTACACGCCTGCCGCCTCGCCGTCCGACAAGTCTTTCTTCACGATGGCTTGAAACTTGCCTGAGTCGAGGTCGGCCTTGAACTTGTTGACGTCCAGGCCAATCTGTTTGGCCCAACTCAGCATATTGTCGCGCGACAGAGTATGGAAATTCGCGAACAGCAGATCGTGCATTTCCCAAAACTTGCCTTGCTCCTTGGCCGCGAGGGATGCAGCAGCAGCCAGCGGCGCGTTGGGATGCATCGACAGCGGGAACTGTTTGTAAATCAGCTTGATGTCCTTGGGATATGCCGCTTGGATGGTGGCGACTTCTTTTACTGCGACGGAACAGTAAGGGCACTCGAAGTCGGAGAATTCTACGATCGTGATGCGCGCGTCGGCGGGACCTCGCGACGGAGATCCCTCAACCGGAATTTTCACCGGGTCTTCCAAAAGCTTGGGACGATGCGCCTTCGGTGATGCGTCCATCAGCTTGCTGATCTCGATGAGGCTCTTGCCTTCCTTGATCCCCTTGATCGCGACTTTCGCAAGACTCTTGCTGTACGAACAGTTTGGATCTTTCACCAGGCACTCGGCGGTTTTCATGCCGCACTGGCAGGAGCAATCCTGCTCGTTCATTAGCTTGAGGGCGGCCTTCCGCTGCGTTTGAGAAAGCTCGGAAAGATCGATGCTGCCGATGGTGTCCGGTATCGGGGTGGACGCCTTGGTCTTGGCCGGTTCCGTAGTCTTAGGCGCAGGGGGATTTTGCGCGAAAGAACCTAGCGCAAAGACACAAACGAAGATACAGGCTCGCACACTTTCATTATGCCGCGAAGCTCTAGCACTTTGCGGATGCGCTCTATTGCCCGATCTCGGCGCGCAGAAAGCTCTTCAAGTCCTGTTCGTTGACTCCTGGCTCGCCCGGCGCCACGTTATTCAACTTGCCCGCCTTCATCCAGGCCTCGAGTTGATCCACCAGACTGAACAGGTGATCGAACGAATCCACCACAAACAGCAGCGGCTGGTAATGGTCGATCTCGAACGACTGATTGATGGCCCACTCGAGTTGGATCGGGAAGCGCTGCACTTCCGGTGACTCGATGGCGTGAGCGATTTCTCCGTAGGAGCTGAGCAGGCCGCTGCCGTAAACCTTGTATCCATCCTTGCCGCGCATCACACTTTTGTCGCGCATGAGGCCAAATTCGACGGTGAACCAGAAGAACCTGGCCATCGCTCTAATGATGCTGGTGAGGCAATGCACTCGTGTTTCGGGGTCGCGGATTCCGGAAACCAAATCGGCGGCGGTGTGCGCGCACTCTCCGAAGCGGACCAGCGTTTCGGCGAAGTGCTTGTCGGTGTGCATCGGGACGTGGCCGGCGATGTCGTGGAAAATATCAGGCTCGGGCAGGTAATCCAGTTTGTCGGAGCGGCGGATGGTGATGGTGGTGGGAAATTCTCTATTGCGAAGGCAATCAAAAAACAAAAACGCGGGGATGTAGCCGCTCACGGCCTTGGCTTGAAATCCTGTTAACGGTTGTAGGAACCTGTTGACGTCTTCCAATCGCGGCACATGATCTGGGTCAAGACAGAGCGATTGGATACCCGCCAGAAAATGTTCGTTCGCATAGCGCTCCCAACGCGGCAGCATGCGCGCGTACATCCTCCGCCAAGCCTCGTGATTCAGGTCCGAATACAGCTCGTACGGCTGGGCTATGTAGAGCTGTCCATCGCGTTTGGCGGCTTCGATAAAGGGCGCTTCTGTGGTCGTAAGGCCGGGCACTCGTTGCTCCCTAATCCATTATACCTATTAGCCACCACTCACAAGTGGGTCTTTAGTAATGGGCCGATTTTACCAGTCTGACCGAAGCGCGCCTATACTGGACTCAGGAGACAAACCATGTATCCGCTGAAGAAAGGTAAGACCACCAGCCAGGCCCACGTCGGTCTGCCGGAGGGAACCTTTGAGGAAGAGCATGGCCGGAAAGGATTCTACGGGAAGTCCGCTCATCTCTACCACGCGCATCCGCCCACCGGCTGGATTCGTTTCGAAGGCAAGCTCAAGCCGCACTGTTTCGATCTGAACAATCTGAAGCCCACCGACCTCGCCGACGCGGAAGGCGAGCCCATCGCTTTTCTGGGCAACAACGACATCCGCCTTTTCGTCTCGCGCCGCTCGCAGGCGATGCCGTTTTACTTCCGCAATGCGGACGGCGACGAACTGTATTTCGTCCATCGCGGGCGCGGAAAGATCGAGACCGACTTCGGTCCGCTCGACTACGAACCTGGCGACTACATCAATATTCCGCGCGCCGTCACGTATCGCATTGTGCCCGAAGTCCACGACAACTTTTTCCTGATCATGCAGTCCAAAACCGAGTTCGAGCAGCCCGAGAAAGGCCTGCTAGGCCAGCACGCGCTGTACGATCCAGCGACAGTGATTACTCCCGAGCCCGCGCCCATGCTGGACGATCACGCCGAGTGGGAAGTGCGGATCAAGGTGGATGACGAGATCTCGAAGATCGTGTATCCGTTCAATCCCATGGATGTGGTGGGTTGGAAGGGCGACCTGACGGTGTGGAAGATCAACATGCGCGACATCCGGCCGGTGATGAGTCATCGCGCGCATCTGCCGCCCAGCGCGCACACCACATTTGTGACCGAAGGCGCCGTAGTTTGCAGTTTTCTTCCGCGTCCGCTGGAACAGGACGAGGACGCGTTGCGCGTGCCCTTCTTCCATCGCAACACCGACTACGACGAGTTCATCTTCTATCACGATGGCGACTTCTTCTCGAAGGACAACATCAAGGCCGGCATGGCGACGCTGCATCCGCGCGGCATCCATCATGGGCCGCATCCCAAGGCGCTCGCGAATCAGAAGAAAAAGACGCATACCGATGAGTACGCCGTGATGCTGGATGGTCTGAATCCGATCCATGTTCTGCCCGCCGGCGAAGACGTAGAGTGGAAAGATTACTGGATGAGTTGGATGGAAAAGAAGCCGGTGGAGACCCGCTGATTGGTCATCGACCCACGTACATCTCCGCCACAGGACGTCTACAAACTACTCATCGGCGCCATCGTTCCGCGTCCGATTGCGTTCGTCTCCACCATCAGCCCGGAAGGTGTTCCCAACCTGGCGCCGTTCAGTTTTTTCACCGCCGTCAGCGCCAACCCGCCAGTTATCTGCTTTTGTCCGACGCGACGCGCGGGTCCGGATCCGCGCAAGGACACGCTGCGCAACATCTCCACTACGCGCGAGTTCGTAGTGAACATTGTTTCTGAAGACTTCGCCGAGCAGATGAACATTTGCTCTGCCGATTTTCCTCCGGATGTGGATGAGTTCGAGGCTTCCGGGTTGACGCCGTTAGCGAGCGATCTGGTGAGACCGCCCAGGGTGGCGGAGTCGCACGTCCATATGGAATGCAGGCTCATTCTCACTATCGAGATGAGCGAACTACCGGGAGGCGGTAATCTCGTGCTGGGCGAGGTGCTGCGAATTCATGCCGACGACGAACTGCTGGACAACTTCAAGGTCGACCCGGACAAACTGCGGGCAATCGGCCGTATGGGCGGCAATCTCTATACGCGTACGTCGGATCGCTTCGACATGCCGCGTCCGAAAGTTTGAACTTAAGGTCGCGCCGAGCCCTTGATCCAGGCGATGGCGGCATCCAGCGCCGGATCCTTCCCTTCGAGCAACTCCTGGCGCGATAACGGCGTCTCAACGTCCGGCGCAACTCCCAAGCCTTCCAGCGGCTGGCCGCCTTCAGAAATGTAATTCGCCATCGCGTACTGGAATCCGTCGCCGTTCGGCAGCATTTCGAATACGGACGGTAGCGCTGCGGCCGCTGTTCGCGATCCGAAGATCCGCGCGCGTTTCAAATCTTTCAGGCCCCCGGCGAGAATCTCCGATGTCGAGGCGGAAGCGCCATCCACCAGAATCGCGAGTGGTCCTGAAAACGTCTCGGCGCGCGGGTTCACCACAAACTTCAATGTATTCTCGCGCATGTAAAGCGTGCCGAGCCGCTGATCCGATTTATCGAGAAACCAGCCCGCCATACCCATCGCCATCACACCCATGCCACCGGGATTGCCGCGCACATCAATCACGAAGCCGTCGCACTTCTTGCACGACTGCACGGCATCGGCGAATAAATTCATCAGGCGCGACGGATCGAGAAATATGTTGAAGTGCACGTAGCCGATATTGCCGCCGCCAGCCTTCGAAGATTCAAACCAGACGTACGCCGGATAGAGAAAACCGAACTGAGTCAGCGTGCCCTTAGGCCTTTCGTGCTTGAGCGTCTTTGAGACTCGCCCGCCGCTGCCGTCGAGAAACTGCACCGTGACTGACTCGCCGACATTGCCGGTCAAGCGCGAGAGGATCGCACGCCGCAAAACCAGATCGCGCAACGTCGACTTGGCGTTGCTCTCATTCAGCTTGGCTATGATCGGAGCGAGTTCGGTATCCCCGATCTTCAGGATCTGCCAACCGCGGCCGATCCCTTCCGACGCCGCCGAAGATCCAGGTTCCACCGACGTTACCAGCGCCTCCGATCCAATCACGCGGACATCCACTCCCGTGCTGCTGTCAGTTTTCCCATGCGAGTCGTTGTCGTTGGAGTAAAGGTCGCCCGGGATCACGCCGAAGTGTGTCTGATGCAGCCGGCCCAGCATCTCGTTCATGACGGCGCGAGCTGCTCCCATGCTGTCGGCCTTCTCGATGGCGGGGCGATATTCATCGTAAATGGCCTGCCAATCCAATCCGGCCGGTTTGACCTGCCAATGCTTGTCACGAACAGCGCGCCAGACTTGCTCGAACGACTCGATGTTGAGCTGGCGTTGCCGGGCCGGGAGCTCGAATGCACACGTGGCGCTCGCCAGAGTAAAGGCCGCGCACAACGCGACGAATCGCCTAGCGGATGGCATGACGCTCTTGCGCTAGCTGATCGAGATAAGCGCGTTCGCTTCGCTCGATAAAATCCCGGTAGCCCTTGGGATCGATGAATGGATTCGGCTCGTCCGGTTTCAAACGTGGAAGCTTCTCATCGAGACTGTAATAGTTGCCGTGCGCTCCCAGAAAAATATCGCAGGGCAGCGATTTTAGGATCCGGAAAGTGTTGACGTAATCCTCGACGATCTTCGGATACTTCGGATTGTTGACTAACTTAACGCCGGGATTGATGCCGGTGCCGCCGGCCACCACCACATTCAGCTTCCGTCCGCCTTCATCGACGACCGTTGTCCAAGTGGTGCAGCCTTTGGTATGACCGGGCGTCCAATGCGCCACCAGCTTCGTTCCGCCCAGCGCCACCACGTCGCCGTCATGCAACACGCGATCCACTTTGCAAGGCTTCCAGGAAATCTCGCCCTCGAAGCGAAAATCGCCCTTGCCGCCGTTCGCGATGATGTCGTCATCGCCCTGCATCACAAGAACGCGCGCGCCGGTCAGCTCTTTCATCAGGAAATTTCCCGCTGAGTGATCGTTGTGCGCCTGGCTGGAGAGAATGTACTTGATGTCCCGGAACTTGAAGCCGAGCTTTTCCACGCTCGCCCGAATCAATGGAATGCTCTCTTCGTAATCGCTATTGAGCAGAATGCCGCCTTCGGGAGTCACGAACAGAAAGGATGCCAGGAAATTGGTGCCGACGTAATAAATATTGCCGGCAACGTGGTGTGGCTCGAGCGGCTTGTTCCAATTCAAATTGACGGATTTGTCTTGCCCGGCCAGCGACAGACAAAGCAACAATGCAACGCTAAGCGTCCGCGTCATTCCCTGTCGAGTACCTTGGCGCCCAACGCTCCGCCGATGGTTGGCAACGCTGTAAGAATGACGAACAACAGAAGCAACGCGAAAATCATTCCGCCCGCCACCGTGGCTGGATCGTCGAGAGCTTGCGACAGCGTCTGCGTTCGGGCGTCGTTGGCTGGCAATTGGCTTCGAAAGAACTTCGCCAGCCCGCCCTGACTCGAAATGGCGACCATGGCCGCGGTCAGCAGCATGCTCACCATGGTGAAGGAAAAGATCCCGGTGATCCATCCCATGCGGGCGCCGCTGCGGATACTCAGAATCTCTCCCGTCCGGCGAGAATAAAAGAATACCGCCAGGAATCCGCCGGTGAGGAACGCGATCAGAAGCCGTACGAACGGGAAGGGCAGCGGAAACAAGAACAAAAGCACGGCCGTAAGAGCCGCCAGAAAACCGCTGCGCACGGCCAGCCGATTGTGAAAGCTGATTTCGGGAGGAACGATGCTAATCGGCGCCGGAACAACCAGTTCAGGGGTCTCGACCGTTTCTACCTCGGACGTTCCCGGATAGTCGTATTGCGGCTTACCGCATTTATGGCAGAACCGCGCGTCCGGCGGCAACTGCGCGCCACAAGTGCAAAAATCAGGCACGATCTCAGTTTGACATACCGGTGGCTCTGCCACTTCTCTTACCTCCGGCGGTAAGACGCAGGCTGGGCTTGGCGGATCTCCCGCCGGAGGCATGACAAGTGGCAGAGCCACCCTGGTGCTTAGCTACCTTCGGCGACCCGCAGATTGTTGGTCACCGAGAAAACTCCCGGGACTCCGTTAGCGCGAATGTTGGCGAGATTCTTGTCGCCTTGGTTGTCCACCACGCCTTCCAGCGTCACATGACCGTTTTCGACAATGATGTGCACCGAGGGCACCGAACCCAGCGCGTATCGATAGAGCGACCCTGACCGGAAGATGGCGCGGTACTCGGCCGCACGAATTCGGTTATCGAAACCGGACAGCGGCAGTACCTTGATGTCATTCACAACCTGGGTCACGCCCGGGATGCGCTTCACAACGTTCGCGGCATCCGATTTGAGCACCGGACGAGTCACGGCGCCATACAGCGTTACCACTCCGTTATCGCTGATGCGATAGCTGAGACTATCGAACACGCTGTAATAAGGAAGCATTACCAGCTCATGCCGCACGGCATCCGGCAACGGCCGAGCCTCGTGCGAACTCGCAAACATGGGGGCCGTCGAAAAAGCCAGAGCGGCGGCCAAAAAAGTGTTTCTGAATTTGCTTTGCATATCTCTCCTCTTCCTACTAAACAGATGCACGAGCCTGCCGGGATGGTTTCCTCTTGTTACCGATATTTACATCTTCCCCATACCTTCAACACATTGATTCCACGGGGATAAAAAGCTGGTTCCCCACAGCCGCATGGTGGTGGATTTCGGCCACGTCAGGCGGTTTCCGAAAGCACGGAACGCGCGCCAACCACGCTATGATGAAAGCGTAAAGCAACTCGAAATTCTCCATGTCTGAATCACGTTCTCCTGATCTTGGTGTAAATAGCTGGCTTGAGGATGAGCTGTATCAGCAGTATCTGAATGACCGGCACACGGTAGACGAAAGCTGGAAAAAAGTTTTCGACTCCAACGGCGGCGCGGCTCCTGCTCAAAGCAACGGCGCGCTAACGGCGCCATCCTACGACGCTTCGGAATGCAGATCTCCAGTCGCCACTCCCGAGCACCAGGCCGTAGCGGGAGAAACACTCATGCCTCTGCGCGGCGCTGCGGCGCGCATCGCCGAGAACATGAACGCGAGTCTCACCATTCCGCTGGCCACGTCGCAACGCGTCATTCCGGTCAAAGTCATCGACGAAAACCGCCGGATTCTGAATGGGTACCGCACGCTGACCGGCAAGAGCAAAATCTCGTATACGCACATCATCGGGTGGGCGATCGTCCAGGCGCTTCCCTCGCATGCGAGTCTCAACCATGCCTACGCCGAGACACAGGGCCAGCCCTTCCGGGTTGTACGCGACCAAATCAACATCGGCATCGCGGTGGACGTAGCCGGCAAAGACGGCAGCCGTTCGCTGAAGGTCCCGAACATCAAGAACGCCGGCGCGTTGGATTTCGCGCAATACGTTGAAGCCTTCGACAACATTGTGTTTCGAGCGCGCAACAACAAACTGACGGTTCAGGATTTTGAAGGCACCACCATTTCGCTCACCAATCCCGGCACGGTGGGCACGCTCGGCTCCGTGCCGCGGCTGATGCCGGGCCAAGGCGCCATCATCGCCACGGGCAGCATCGATTATCCAGCCGAATACCACGGCGCTTCAGACCAACTGCGCGCTTTGCTCGGGTTGAGCAAGGTGATGAACATCACCTGCACCTATGACCATCGCGTGATCCAGGGCGCCGAGTCTGGCATGTTCCTGGGCGCTCTACAAAACCTGCTGGAAGGCCAGAACGATTTCTACGAGAAGATTTTCACGGACCTCAAAATTCCGCATAAGCCTGTGCATTGGGAGCCGGACCGTCCGGTCTCCATGCCGGGCGTGCGGGATGCGCAGCTCGACGAGGTGGCCAAGGAAGCGGCCGTCCTGCAGCTCATCAATGCATATCGCGTACGCGGCCACTTGATTGCCGACTTCGATCCGCTCGGCTCGGAAGCGGTCTATCATCCGGAACTCGATCCGGCCACCTACGGCCTCACCATCTGGGATCTCGACCGGGAATTCCTGACGGGCACGTTGATGTCGGACGGGGACGAACCTCGCAAGATCGCCACGCTACGCGAAATCCTGGAGACCTTGCGCCGGACCTACTGCGGAAAAATCGGATGCGAGTACATGAACATCCAGATTCCGGAGCAGAAACGCTGGCTGCAGCATCGCATGGAACCGACCGGCAACCACTGGCCGCTGGATGAAGCCACACGCACCCGCGCACTCCAGCGCGTCATCGAAGCCGAGGAGTTTGAGCATTTCCTGCACACGCGCTTCATCGGACACAAGCGCTTCTCGCTGGAGGGGGCCGAATCCGCCATCGCTATTCTGGATGAGATTCTCGACCGCGCCGCCAACACCAACGTCCACGAAGCGGTCATTGGAATGGCTCATCGCGGCCGCCTGAATGTACTGGCCAACATCGTCGGCAAATCGATGGGTCAGGTCTTCTCGGAATTTGAAGGCATCGACCCGGACAGCACGCAGGGCTCCGGCGACGTGAAATACCATCTAGGCGCGAGCGGCGTGCGGAAATCCACCAGCGGTCGCGAGATCGTAGTTTCGGTAGCGTTCAATCCCAGCCACCTCGAAGCCGTCGATCCTGTGACCGAAGGCATCGTGCGTCCCAAGCAGGATCGGCTGGGCGATACCAAGCGCGAGCGCGTGATCCCGATTCTCTTGCACGGCGACGCAGCCTTCGCGGGGCAAGGGGTGGTCGCCGAAACGCTGAACCTCTCGCAGCTCGAAGGCTACACCACCGGCGGCACCATTCACCTGGTGATCAACAACCAGATCGGATTCACCACCAACCCTAATGAGGCGCGCTCCACGCCCTACTCAACCGACGTAGCGCGCATGGTTCAAGCGCCCATTTTCCACGTCAACGGCGACGACCCGGAAGCCTGCCTTCGCGCGGCGCAGATGGCCTACGATTACCGGCAGGAATTCAAGCACGACGTGGTGATCGACATGTTCTGCTATCGCCGCCATGGACACAATGAGGCGGACGATCC
>JBGPSX010000030.1:0-15727 GCA_041490325.1 Bryobacteraceae bacterium
CGCCAAGGCCATGCTGGAATGGGGCTTGCGGCCGGGCTGGAAAAGGAGCCTCTGGGATGCGGATCACATCGTGCCGGTGGCCGAAGGCGGCGGGGAATGTGATCTCGCGAACATCCGTACGCTGTGTCTGAAGTGTCACCGGGTAGCGACGGCGGAACTGAGGAAGCGGCTGGCTGCGCGTTGAAGCCAAGCAGCGACACGAGTGTCGCTGCGGCGCGCAAGAGTGCGCACGCCACGATACAATGAAGGTTCATTGGAGGTGGAGTGGGAGTACAGTTGCGTCGCGTCTCGGTGCCGGTAAAGATTGGCAGCGTTTGGGTGGGCGGGAACCATCCCATCGTGGTGCAGTCGATGACCAACACCGACACTGCCGACGTCGCCTCCACCGTCAACCAGACCATGGCTCTGGCGCAGGCCGGATCGGAGCTGGTTCGCGTCACGGTGAATACCGAAGAAGCCGCCCAGGCCGTCCCGAAGATCGTCGACACGCTCGACAAGTTCGGCGTGCGCGTACCGATTATCGGCGACTTCCACTACAACGGTCACATCCTGCTGAAGAAATATCCCGACTGCGCGCGCGCACTGGCCAAGTATCGAATTAATCCGGGCAACGTCAACATCGGCAAGAAGCACGATGACAACTTCCGCGTCATGATCGAGGCCGCTATCGAATACGATCGCCCGGTGCGCATCGGCGTCAATTGGGGATCGCTTGATCAGGCTCTGCTCACGCGCATGATGGATGAGAATTCGCGCCAGGCGGAGCCACTCGGCGCGAAAGAAGTTACGATGAACGCCATCGTTGCTAGCGCGCTGTATTCCGCGGAAGCCGCCGAGCGCCACGGCCTGGGACGCGACAAGATCATCCTGAGCGCCAAAGTCAGCGGCGTGCAGGATCTGATCGTGGTCTATCGCAAGCTGGCGGCTCAGTGCGATTACGCGCTGCATCTGGGGCTGACGGAAGCCGGCCTCGGGTCGAAGGGCATCGTGGCCACAACAGCCGCTGTTTCAGTGCTGCTGCAAGGCGGGATCGGCGATACCATTCGCGCGTCTCTCACGCCGCTGCCCAATGGCGACCGTACCGATGAGGTCGTGGTTTCGCAGCAGATTTTGCAATCGCTCGAATTGCGGAGCTTCACGCCGCAGGTCACTGCTTGCCCCGGCTGCGGCCGCACCACCAGTACGTTTTTCCAGGACATGGCCGACCAGATCCAAACCTATTTGCGCGAGCAGATGCCGGTTTGGAAGGGCAAGTACGCCGGCGTGGAAGAAATGAAAGTCGCGGTGATGGGCTGCGTGGTCAATGGGCCCGGCGAATCCAAGCATTCCAACATCGGCATTTCACTTCCCGGAACGTTTGAGGAGCCGGTTGCGCCGGTGTACGTCGATGGCAAGCTCTCGCTTACGTTACGAGGAGATCGCATTGTCGCCGAGTTTATCGAGATCCTAAACAATTACGTAGGTCGCCGCTACGCCGAGCGCGTGGCCGAGACCACCGCGGTCTAAATGTTGGTCAGATGTTGGAAACCGCTCCCTGTGGTCACGGCTCGGCTAGTGGCTGGATACCGTTAACGTCGATTTGTGCACTCCGGGCCGCTGGCCGAGCCGTGACCACAGGGAGCGGTTTCCAATAATTGGTAGCCACTAGTGAACCGTTCTCCAGTCATACATCGCGTCCGTGCCGTGAACACGGCGCTCGAGTCCGACAACAAGATCCATGACGATCGTGTCGCCGCTCAGTACGGATTCAAGGGCGGGCTCGTTCCAGGCGCCACAGTGTACGGCTACATGAGCGTTCCGCTGGTAGCGTGCGCGCCGGAATGGGCCGAGCGGGGATCGATGCAGGTTCGTTTTATCGAACCGGTTTATGACGGTGACGACGTGATTGCGCGGGCTGAGCCGGCTGAGGACGGGTCGATCGCGGTGACAACCGAACGATCTGACGGTACGATCTGCGCTCGGGGCACAGCCACGATTCGGGCGCGCTCGACGCCTGCTGTCTTGCCGGACGCGCCTCTTCCGCTTGAGCCACTAGCGCCAGACCAAGACACCGTTGTTCCAGGCCGGATACTAGGATCGGTGGTGGCCAGCTTCGCTCCCGTTGACTCCAATGACTCAGCACGCGCTTTGCTGCAATTCTCGAACGAAATGCTGGCCCAGAATTTCCGGCTCGGTCCGTGGATACATGTGTCGAGCGAAATTGAAAATTGGAGTGCGCCGCATCCTGGCGACGAGATCCGCGCCTGCGGCCGCATTCACGACCGCTTTGACCGCAAAGGACACGAGTTTGTCGTCATCGATGTAACGCTGCTGGGCCATCGCGACCAACTCATACAGACCGTCCGGCACACCGCCATCTACCGTCCAAGAGCTATGATGGATTCCAATCTGGAGCATTCATGAAAACCTTCGCTGCTTTCGCCGCCCTGGGACTTGCCGGGGCACTCTCGCTGGCTGCCGCGCGTTTCGATGTCGTGCATCTGGAGAAGATCACGCGCGTGGCGGATCCGCAGATTTCGCCGGACGGAAAATCCATCGTCATCGTCGTGTCTCGTCCGAACTTCGCCGAAGACCGTTATGACGCGGATCTGGTCCTGGTTGACGTCTCGAGCGGCCGCCAGCGGAGGATCACGCATGAACGGCGCGGGATCAGCTCTCCGCGATGGTCACCCGCCGGGGACCGGCTTGCCTTTCTGGCAACCGGCGGCAACACCAAGCCACAGGTATTCGTGATGCCGATGAGCGGGGGCGACGCGCTTCAGCTTACGAAGTCGCCCACCGGAGTGCAGCAGTTCGCCTGGCGTCCCGACGGAATGATGCTTGCATTTGCGGCGGCTGACGAAGCCCCGAAGAAAAC
Organism: Bryobacteraceae bacterium; assembly: GCA_041490325.1. Classification (GTDB taxonomy): domain Bacteria; phylum Acidobacteriota; class Terriglobia; order Bryobacterales; family Bryobacteraceae; genus Palsa-89. Next base: position 2,858 of record JBGPSX010000030.1, read on the forward strand.
TGGCGACGAGAAGTTCAACGATTCCTTTGAGGTCGGCAACGACGATTTTCTGGTTCGCGAAGCAGCCATGCCGACGCATCTTTGGCTCATCGCGCCCGATGGCGGCGAGGCCCGGCGGCTGACTTCCGGGGCGTGGTCGTTGCCCATCAGTCATCCTCCCAGTTCGCCGGCATCGCCGATCGCGTGGTCGCCTGACGGCAAGTCGATCGCGTTTGTGAGAGTGGAGACGCCGCATTCCGGAGACGTCGACGAGAGCACGGTGCAGATCCTGGATGTAGCGACGGGCGCGTTCCGCGCACTGACAGCGCGAACCAAAAATGAAGGCTATCCGGTGTTCTCGCCGGACGGTTCGCGCATGGCTTACTGGTTCCCGCGCGACGGCCAGTCGAAGAACGTCAATGAGATTTACGTGACCGCTGCCTCCGGTGGCGAAGGCGCGCCGGTAACGCGCGGCATCGATCGCAATATGCAGCGCGCCATCTGGAGCGCGGATAGCAAATCACTGCTGGTGGGCGCCAACGATGGAACGACGGTCGGCCTCTGGTTGCAGCCGCTAGAAGGCGCCGCGCGGCGCGTCCCGCTCGGTAAAGCCTGCCCCAATTCCGCGTTTTGGGTGGATGTCGCGCTCGGACGCAATGGTGAAATTGCCTTCGCGGGAGCTGAGCCGCAACATCCGGCCGAGTTGTTTTACCTCGCCTCGCCATCCGGCACGCTGAAGCGGCTGACCGACTTCAACAAGGAAGTCGCGTCTCTCGAACTGGGTAAAACCGAAACGGTCGCATGGGATGGACCGAACGGATTGCACATGGACGGAGTGGTTACTTATCCACCGGATTTTGCCGCGAGCCGAAAATATCCGCTGGTCCTCTATGTACACGGCGGACCACGTTCAGCGTCAAAAGAAGTTTTCTCGCCGCGCGCGCAGTTACTAGCCGCGCAAGGCTGGGTGATCTTCGAGCCCAATTATCGCGGCAGCGACAATTTGGGGAACGCCTTCCAGTCGGCGATCTGGGGCGACTCGGGCGCAGGACCGGGCCGCGACGTGATGTCCGGCATCGAGCTGCTGAAGAAGCGCGGCTTCGTCGACGAGAGCCGGCTGGCAGTTTCCGGTTGGTCTTATGGCGGATACATGACCACCTGGCTGCTGGGTCACTACCCGGTGTGGAAGGTTGCGGTCGCCGGCGCAGCGGTTACCAATTGGCTGGATCAATACAACCTTGGCGATTCGAACGTGCGGCGTGGCGCCGCATTCGGAGGTTCCCCGTTTGTCGGCAACAATGCCGCCGCGTATCTGGAACAGTCGCCCATCACCTATGCGGGCAAGATCAAGGCTCCCACTTTGATTCTGTCGGACACCGGCGACTACCGCGTGCCGATCACGCAATCCTACCAGCTCTATCACGCGCTCAAAGACAATGGCGTGCCAACCCGGTTCTTCGCATATCCGGTGACCGGCCACAGCCCGTCCGATCCAGTGCGGCAGCGCGACGTCGATCGCCGCTGGATCGCCTGGCTCAAGGAATACTTAGGCAGCGCGCCGGTGGAAGCAACGCGCGAGCAATAGCGTCCGTCACTTCGCCGAGCGTTGTGCCACGAAATAACTGTCGAGAAAATCCAGCGCCGCCTTGTGCGGCGTCGGTCTCAGCTCGATCTTGTCGCCCAGCTCGATGACCGTGTCGCTCGACTCCTGATACGCCGGCCACTTCACAAGACCTTTGCCGTTGGGATCGCCTGTAGTCGCGAAGTTGACCCAGTAAGACGACATCGTGTGCGAGAGCTTGCGATCCGTGTCCTCCCACGGCCGCGGCGGTTCCAGGTTTCCGAACACGTAAGCGATCTCGGACGCGTGGTACGAGCCGTAGCGCGCGCTTTCCGGTCCAGGCGGCACCCGGTCGAAGTAGTACAGATACGCCTTCGATTTTCCGGTCTTAGTCTGCATGCGAGCCCACGTTCGCATCTGCCAGCCAAAAGTCATGTCCCGGAGAGTGGCGTAAGCCGACGCAGCAGCTTCTTCGTTCGTGCTGGACGGATAGACCTTCAGGTACGCATCGGCCTGCTCGCCAAAACGCCGGCGCGACTGTTCCACGAAGGACGCCGATGTTCCATTGGCTGGCCAGGCGATGAGCGACTTGCCTTCGTCGGCATTCGAGCCGGCCAATAACGGCACGTCGTTCTGCTTGCCAGCCGCGAATATCGTGTAAACATCCTGAGGCAACATCCAGCCATCCACGTTGGGCGTGAAGCCGGCCGTGGCTGGGGCATTCACCAGGTCCGCGGCAGGTTTCGCACGCAGCGCCGCAAGCGATTCCGCTTTCATCGACGTTGCGAACTTCGCTCCCGCGGCTTCCATATCGGACAGTTTGTTCCGCATTGCGAAGTTGGCGCCGCTCTCGCCGATCACGCGCTGGAACAACCCGCGCGCAAGCGGCGTGGCCATCAGATAGTTCACGCTCCAGGAGCCAGCCGATTCGCCGAAGATGGTCACGCGCTTGGGGTCGCCTCCGAACGCAGCGATGTTTTTCTGCACCCATTCCAGCGCCGCGATCTGGTCCAATATGCCGTAGTTGCCGGAGGCGTTACGGTCGGATTCCTTGCTGAGCTCGGAGTGCGCGAAGAATCCAAAAATGTTCAGGCGGTAATTGAGACTGACCACGACCACGCCCAGCTTTGCGAGCGCCTCGCCACCGTAGGTCGGGATTGAAGCGGAACCACGCGTGAGCGCGCCCCCATGAATCCACACCATCACCGGACGGTGTTCCTTGGCCGACTTCGCAGCGGTCCAGATGTTGAGGTACAGACAGTCCTCGCTCATCGGTTCCGGGTCGCGGTAGTAAATCGACGTGCGAGCGTAGGGGGTCTGGTAGCACGCTGCCGAGAATTTCGTGGCTTCGTGGATTCCTTGCCAAGGCGTCACGGGTCTGGGCGATTTCCAACGCAAGTCGCCCGTGGGTGGCGCGGCGTAAGGGATGCCCTTGTAGACGCTGACTCCAGCACTGGAATCGGTGGCGCCGGAAACAACGCCGCCGGCTATGCGGACCGGGTCGTTGATCGCGCCCAGAGCCAACGTGGCGGCGCAGAGAGTGACAAAAGCGCAACGTGGAGCTTGCATGCGCTCCATCATATCGTGGGGCGGCCAATTCTGGCCGCAGCCGCTTTTTAAGCGGCTCTCTGGATGCCGGAAAAACTCACGCAAACCGCTCCTTGCAGTCACGGCTCAGCTACGGGTTACAGCCGCCAACAGAGCCGTGAACGAAGGGAGCGGTTTTTCAGCACAGTCTTTCAGCATCCTGAGGATCGCCTGCCCCACTTTACCGATGCATGGAGCGGATGTGAAACAAATCGACGAAGGACTGTATTCCCTGTGTGAGCCTGACTTTTGTACCCTCGGCGTTCCGCCACCGCACCGGCACTTCCACCGCGCGCAGTCCCAGCTTGGCCGCGATCACCAGGTCCTCGACGTCAAAACTGAATCCGTCCTGCTGCTGCTTTTCAAAAATCAGCTTGGCTGCGTCGGCCCGGTACAGTTTGAATCCGCATTGCGTGTCATGGAAGGGCAATCCAGTAACCGATCGCATTACCAGATTGAAGAAGCGGCCGGAGTATTCACGAAAGATCGGCTGATGTATTTCCACCAGCGATGGTTCCAATGCGCGCGAACCGATTGCGATGGCCGTGTCTTGCTCAGAAACGGCGCGGCGCAGTTTCTCGATTTCTTCGATGGGTGTGGACAAGTCGGCGTCGCTGTAAAGAATCCATTCGCCATGGGCGTTCAGCATCCCGTTGCGGACCGCATAGCCCTTACCTCGGTTGCCAGGATTCTTGAGGAGCCGAACGGCGCTGTGGATTTTGCCGTAGTTCTCTACGACGCCCGAGGTGCCATCGCGCGAGCCATCGTCGACGACGATTACTTCCCAGAACGAAAAGTTTGCTTGCTTGAGCCAATCCAGGATGCGGTCCAGCGTTCCCGGCAAGCGGCGTTCTTCGTTGTACGCGGGAATCACGATGGAGAGTGAGTCCAACGGTCAATTATACTTGTGGCACGGGCCGTCCCGTCCGCCCGCTTCAAAACAGAGGAGTGCGCTATTGTCCCTGGAAGATGATTTGTATGACCAACGAATTCGCAGCATCGCCGAGATAGAAGCGCTCGGATTCCGCCCCTACGGGCAGCGTTTCGACTTCACGCACACGATTCCGCAAATAGTCGGGGATTACGCTGATAAGACCGCGGAGCAGCTCAGCGAACGTGTGCAGGTGCGCATTGCCGGACGAATGATTACCATGCGGCGCATGGGCAAGGCGGGCTTCGCTCACTTATTGCAGAACGGCGAGCGGCTGCAGATCTACGTGCGCCAGGATGCCGTGGGCGAGAAAGACTTCGCTCTGTACCAACTCCTCGACTTGGGCGACATTATCGGCGTCGAAGGCTACTTGTTTCGCACCCGGACCGGCGAGTTGAGCGTGCACGTCGAGCGGCTCCATTTCCTGGCGAAAACGCTACTCTCGATGCCCGAAAAGTGGCATGGTCTCGAAGACATCGAAATACGTTACCGGCAGCGCTATCTCGATCTGATCGCCAATCCCGAGGTGCGGAAGGCTTTCGTCACGCGCTCGAAGATCGTGGCCTCACTACGCCGGCAACTGGAGGCGCGCGGCTTCTTGGAAGTCGAAACACCCATGCTGCAACCGCTCTACGGCGGGGCGGCGGCGCGGCCTTTTATCACGCATCACAACACGCTCGATATCGATTTGTATCTCCGCATCGCTCCCGAGTTGTACCTCAAGCGTCTAGTTGTGGGCGGTCTCGAGCGTGTCTACGAAATCAATCGGAATTTCCGCAACGAAGGAATTTCGACGCAGCACAATCCAGAGTTCACCATGCTTGAGTTCTACCAAGCGTATACCGATTATCACGGCCTGATGGATCTTAGCGAAGAATTGCTGCGCCAGGCCGCGATCGACGCGACTGGTTCAGCGGTCACCGAATATCAAGGCGAGAAAATCGATTTCGGCAATTTCCGGCGCGTTAGCATGCGCGAAGCCGTTGGCGACGCGACTCTCAAGGGGCACGAATTGGTGGAGGCCTTTGAGCGCAACGTCGAGTCGACGCTTATCCAGCCGGCCATCGTTTACGACTATCCAGTTGAAGTGTCGCCATTGTCGAAAAACAAGCCGGACGATCCGGAGTTCGTCGAGCGTTTCGAGATCTTCGTAGCCGGCATGGAGATCGGAAACGCGTTCACTGAGCTGAACGATCCTCGCGAGCAGCGCCATCGTTTTGAAATGCAGCTCGCCATGCGCGAAAAGGGCGATGACGAGGCGCATCAGATGGATGAGGATTACGTTCGGGCGCTTTCCTATGGGATGCCGCCGACCGGCGGCGAGGGCATCGGGATCGACCGGCTGACCATGATCCTGACCAACTCGCGATCGATTCGGGACGTGATACTGTTTCCGTTATTGCGGCCGGTGGCAAATGAATAGATGCATCGTGGCGTACGCACTCCTGCGCGCCGCGTCGCGACTCATCGCGACGCACGGGCGTTCACACGAGTGTGAACGCGGCACGCAGGAGTGCGTGCGCCACGCCGCATGAAAACGTTCGAGCTATTCGTCGCCAGCCGTTATCTACGGGCCAAGCGCAAGCAAGCCGTTATCTCAGTCATCACCGTGATCTCGATCGCCGGGGTCGCCGCCGGTGTCATGGCGCTGGTGATTGCGATCGCGATCAACAATGGCTTTCGCAGCACATTGCAGCGCAGCCTGCTCGGCGCCACTGCGCATGTCATGATTCTCGAAAAGCAGCCGGGCGATGGCATCGCGAATTGGATGGATCTCGAGCCCGCGCTCCGAAAGACGCCTCACGTGATCAGCGTCTCGCCAGGATTGTATGGGAAAGTTCTGCTGACCGGGCCGCTTGGTCAAGGCGAGGGCGGCATCCTGAAAGGCGTGCCAGTAGACGAGCCTCCGGACATGCTGTTGCACCTCAAGCAAGGATCGTTCGAGCGGCTGAAGAATTCGAGTGGCTTGCCGGGCATCATCCTGGGAGCGCGTCTCGCCGAGAACACCGGAATGCTGGTCAACAGCGTCATCAACGTGATTATCCCGCTCGGCGCCATGACGCCCTTCGGACCAACATCCTCCCGATACCAGTTTCGAGTGATCGGCATCTTTGAGTCGGGATTTTATGAGATTGACGCATACTATGCTTTTACAGCGCTGCAATCCGCGCAGCAGGCTTTTGGCGTCGGCAACGTCGTAAATTCGGTGGAACTGCGTCTGGATGACATCTACAAGGCTCCGGAAGTCGCGAAAGCAGCCGAGAAAATCGCCGGACCGAAGTTGGCCGCCAATACCTGGATGGAGCAATACCGTCAGATCCTGAGCGCGTTGAGTATGGAACGAATCGTCACCGGCGTGACCATCGGCCTGATCCAATTGGTGGCCGCGCTCAACATTCTGATCACGCTGATCATGATGGTGATGGAAAAGCATCGCGACATCGCCGTGCTGATGTCGATGGGAGCGAAGCGCCAGCAGATTCGAAAAATATTCGTGTTGCAAGGAGTGCTGATCGGCGCCGTCGGCACAGTGATCGGACTAGTGCTCGGATACTCGCTCTCGTTTCTGGCGGACCATTATCAGTGGCTCAAGTTGAATCAGGAAGTTTACTCGCTCAGCCACGTCCCGTTCAGCCCTCGCTGGCAGGACGGCATCTGGATCGCCGCGACAGCGATTCTCATCAGTTTCATCGCGACGCTCTATCCGGCTAGAAACGCCACCAGCATCGCGCCCGTGGAAGGCCTGCGCTACGAATAGGTAGTTCCCAGTTCGAGGTACACTATACACATGAGACGCACAAATCTTGTGTTAGATGAGCAGCTGCTCGATCAGGCCACGCGCGTCCTGGGCGTAAAGACGTATTCCGCCGCAGTTAACTTGGCCCTGGCCGAGACGTTGCGAATGAGGAAGCTTCAATCGTTGCCGCGCTTTTTTGGAAAAGGTCTCTGGGAAGGAGACCTTTCCGAGATGCGTGATGATAAGCCTGCACATCGGCGAAGAAAAGCAAAGCGGTGATTCTGGTCGACACGTCGGTATGGGCCGGGCTCTTGAATACCCGATCGGGGAAAAACCTGTCAGCGGATGACGTACTGGGATTTGTTACCTGTGGGCCGATCGTACAGGAGGTTCTGCAGGGCTTTCGCATTGAGCCGGCCGCATCGGAATTCCGAGATGTGTTTCTGGCGATTCCCCGATTGAGCGATCCGTTGCCGTTTACTATCTTCCTTGGCGCCGCTGAAATCTACCGGCAGGGGCGCCGGCGAGGCTTCACGATTCGATCGTCCATCGACTGCCTAATTGCCGCGATCGCCATTGAAAATCAAGTTCCGGTCTGGCACAAAGACCGCGACTTTACTGCAATCGCTGAGTTCACGCCGCTGCAACTTGCGACCCTTTGATGTTCACCGTGCGGTCCCTGGCAGAGCTACAATCGAATCAACAATGTTTCAAATCACGCCTCGTTCCCAAGTCTACGACGTGGTCGTTATCGGTTCCGGCGCCGGCGGCGGAACCGTAACTAAGGTCCTGGCCGACCTCGGCGTCAATGTCGCACTGCTCGAAGCCGGCCCCATGATCGATCCAGCCAAGGATTTCAAAGAGCACATGTGGCCGTACCAGGTTCCGCATCGCGGCATCGGCGATGGTGGCGCTGGATACTTCGGACGCAATCCATTTCCCTTCGGTTATTTCTCAACCGCGTCGGGAGGCTGGCAACTGAAGGGTGAGCCCTACACGGTCGCGCCCGGGAATAAGTTTGAGTGGTTCCGCTCGCGCGTGGTGGGTGGCCGGACCAATCACTTCGGCCGCATCGCGCTGCGGTTCGCAGATTACGATTTTGCCCCGTACAGCCAGGACGGACTCGGCGCCGATTGGCCCATCACGTACGATGAACTCGCGCCCTTTTACGATAAAGCCGAAAGCTTTATTGGCGTCACTGGCAGCAAGGAAGGCATTCGCAGCGCGCCGGACGGAATTTTCCAGGAGTGCCCGCCGCCGCGCGTGCACGAAATGCTGGTGCAGCGCGCCACCAAGAAGTTGAACATTCCTTGCATCGCTTCGCGTCTCGCGATCATCACCAAGGCAACCAACGGCCGGCCTGCCTGCCATTACTGCGCGCAGTGCGGGCGAGGCTGCGTTACGGCATCCAACTATTCGTCGAGCCAGGTGCAGGTTTTTCCCGCCATGAAAACGGGCCGCGTGAAACTATTCACGAACGCCATGGCGCGGGAGTTGGTCACGGATGGCTCTGGCAAAGTCACGGCGGTCGCCTATGTCGACAAGGCCACGCGCACCGAGAAGCAGATCCGCTGCCGCAGCGTGGTGGTGGCGTGCGGCGCTTGCGAGTCCGCCCGCCTGCTGCTGAATTCAAAATCGGCGTCGCATCCGAACGGAATCGCAAACGGCTCGGGCCACGTTGGACGCAATATGACGGACAGCGTCGGCTACTCGCTCGGCGCGCACATTCCCGCGCTGGATGGGCTGCCGCGCCATAACTCGGATGGCATGGGCGGGATGCACGTCTACATTCCCTGGTGGCTGTGGGACGCCAAGCAGAAAGAATTCCCGCGCGGGTATCACGTCGAGATCGGCGGTGGATTCCATATGCCCGGCATCGGTTCGTTCGCGGCCGAATGCCGCGAGCACGAAGGCTACGGCAAGGGTCTCAAAGACGCCATCTACAACCGCTACGGCGCGAATGTGAGCTTCTCCGGCCGCGGCGAGCAGATTCCCAACGAACACACTTTTTGCGAAATCGATCCGGACGTGGTCGATCAGTACGGTATTCCGGTGCTGCGCTTCCATTTCCAATGGACCGATCATGAATTGAGACAGGCACGGCACATGCACGAGACCTTCCAGTCCATTCTCGAAACCTTGGGTGGAACAGTGACGAAGCCGAAAGCGGATTTCATGGCTGGCGAGGGCATCTCCACCGGCGGCCAGATTATTCACGAGCTTGGCACGGTCCGAATGGGCAACGATCCCAGCACGTCGGTTCTCAACAAATATTGTCAGGCGCACGAGGTCAAGAATCTGTTTGTGGCCGACGCGGCGCCATTTGTCAGCAATCCGGACAAGAATCCGACGCTGACGATCATCGCCAACGCCTGGCGCACGGCCGAATATCTGGCGGAAGAAATGAGGAAGGGCAATGTCTGACACGTCTCGACGGGAACTGCTGCAAGCCATCGCGCTCTCCTTCACCGCGGGCGGCTGGAGTCTCGAAGCTGCTCAGCACGTTCACAAGATGGCGGCGCAGGAGAAGGCCCTGGGCCCCTACAAGCCGAAGGCTTTCACGGTACACGAATACAAAACACTCGAGAAGCTGGCCGGCTTGATTGTTCCTCCGGATGAAAAATCGCCGGGCGCGGTGGCGTCCGGATCGTGTGAGTTTATCGATCTGCTGGCCAGCCAGAATCCCGAGCTGGCGGCAATCTACACTGGCGGAATCGCCTGGCTGGATCGCACGATGCTGAGCCGTTATTCAACCGATTTCGTCGGCGCCAAACCCGATCAGCAAACCGCGCTGCTCGATCTGATCGCGTATCGCAAGAACGAATCGCCCGAGCTGGGCCCAGGCATCCATTTCTTTGCTTGGGCGCGCCGGATGGTCGTCGATGCCTACTATACGAGCCCCGCCGGCATCCAGGATGTCGGGTACATGGGGAACACGGCGGTCTCGAAGTTCGAAATTCCGCAAGCAGTCATCGACTACGCGCTGAAACGCAGCCCGGTTTAACAGCGACGCACCCCTGCGTCCGTATGCGATCATTGCTCTTCGACAGCGATGCTCGCCTACGCCGCCACGATCTTCCTGAGCGCGTTTCTCTTATTCGAAGTTCAGCCGATAATCGGAAAGATCATCCTGCCCTGGTTCGGCGGCTCGGCGTCGGTGTGGAGCACCTGCCTGTTGTTTTTCCAAGCCGCGCTGCTGGCCGGTTATCTCTACGCTCATTGCTCCACACGTTACCTGCGGCCTCGCCAGCAAGCGATTTTGCATGTCGCTCTGATGGCGCTGAGCTTGGCACTGCTGCCCATCCTGCCGTCGCCTCACTGGAAACCGTCGCAACCGGGCGATCCGTCGATAAGAATTCTGCTGCTGCTGGCGGCCACCATCGGTCTGCCGTACATGCTGCTTGCCACCACCAGCCCTCTGTTGCAGGCCTGGTACGTGGCGGCCAAACCCGGCGCCATTCCCTATCGGTTCTTCGCATTATCGAACCTGGGATCGCTGCTCGCTCTGTTCAGTTTTCCGGCGCTGGTGGAACCGCGGCTCAGCACGCACGCGCAGGGTCTCGGTTGGTCGGGAGTCTATGCGGCCTTCGTTCTTTTGTGCGCGGCGGTGGCATGGAGTACGTTGCGCGGACCTACAGCACCATTGGCAGGCCACTCGCCAAATGACACGCCGGTTGACTCGCCCACATGGCGGACGCGCCTGCTCTGGATAGCTCTCGCCGCGTGCGCATCCGCGCTGTTGCTTGGTTTCACGAATCACCTGAGTCAGAACGTTGCGCCGATTCCGTTTCTCTGGGTTTTGTGCCTGGGCGTTTACCTGCTCAGCTTTATCCTCTGTTTCGAGCGCGAGACAATCTATCGTCGCATCGTGTTTCTTCCGCTGCTGGTCGTCGGCAGCGCCGGCGTGGCGTACGCTATCTTCTACGACCAGGGAAATCCGCCCATCAAGTACGCCCTCCCAGCGTTCACCGCCACATTCTTCGTCTGCTGCATGGTTTGCCACGGCGAACTGGTTCGTTTGAAACCCGATCCCAGGTTGCTGACAAGCTTCTACCTGATGATCTCGCTCGGTGGCGCGATCGGAGGCCTGTTCGTTGCAATCGGCGCCCCGCATCTGTTCCGTACCTACGTCGAGTTGCCGGTGTCGCTGGTAGCGTGCGTTGCACTGGCGGCGCTGGTCCTTTGGACCGCGCCAGGCAAATGGTCGAACACAACCTGGTTGTGGACTTCACGCATTGCGATGATCGCCTTCACGCTGGCATTGGCCGGATACATAGGCTACAAAAAGCACGACGAGGACAAACGTTACGAGCTGTCCGTCCGCAATTTCTACGGGTCTTTGCGCATTCTCGACCAGCCGGAAAGCGAATCCACCACTGCCAATCGCACGCTGGTCCACGGCACCATCAACCATGGCCAGCAGCTCACGGATCCCGCCAACCGCCGCAGCCCCACCAGTTACTACGGGCCAAGATCCGGCGAGGGCAGGGCGATCAAGTATTTCGAGAAACTCGGACCAGTTCGTGTCGGCGTCATCGGACTGGGCGCCGGCGTCACGGCCAGCTACTGCCGCGCGGGCGATTTCTTCCGTTTCTACGAGATCAATCCCCTCGATCTAGAGATCGCGACCACCTGGTTCACATTTCTCAACGACTGTCCGGGCGACCACCAGGTCCACCTCGGCGACGCGCGTTTGACGCTGGAAAACCAACCCAGCCAGCAGTTCGATGTGCTCGCCGTGGATGCTTTCTCGAGCGATGCGATCCCGGTTCACCTGCTGACGCGCGAAGCGCTGATCCTCTACTTTCGGCACCTCAAGCCGGGCGGAATCCTGGCGGTGCACGTATCGAATCGCTATCTCAACCTGGTACCGGTGGTCACGGGAAACGCCTGGGATCTCGGCAAGTCGGCCATCATCGTGAGCGATGAAAACGAGGACCAAGTTGACTACATGTCGTCCAGCACATGGGTCCTGGCTTCTGGAGACATGGCTCTCTTCGTCCGCCCGGCCTTCCAGGGTCCCAGCATGGAACGCGCCAGCGTGCGGAAGGACCTCCGGCTCTGGACCGATGACTACAGCAACCTGTTCCAAATCTTGAAGAAGTAGTCTTGGCGCCCGCATGGGTGCGAAGGAATTGTGGGGCAGCATTCGGCGTTAGGCCGTGATACGGTCCAGCGGCGGTTACAGCGTGAATCCGCGGATCGAACCCGACTTCCGGGTACTAACCCGACGGCGGTCGCACTTCCACGGTTTGCCGACTATACGTTCAAGTGCATCAACACTCAGAAGTAGGCCCTCTGCGCGTCGCGGCAACCCAATTTCAGCGCGTTCGGCACACAAGTATTGTGGCTACCGTGAGTGCTAATCGATTCGTGGCCACAATGAGTCATTCTGCTCAATGTTCCGGGGCCGTGCGGTGGCGCGCCTTCCGGAATGAAAGGAAGACATGCCCTTCTTTCGCTGAATCAGTGCAGGCCGCTTTCCGGACGTCGCCAAGAACCAACCCGCAACGTCCGGGACCGCCTCGTAACACTCCTGTCCGTCTCGCCACCTTTAGCTCGCCAAAGGGGGTGCCTGGCCATACGCTGGGGTCATGAAGACACTTGTTAGCAAAAATGCCCTGAACAGGATGGCGCTCTGCGTATGCTTCCTGTCCGCGCTTCCGATTGCCCAGGGCGGGGAACCGATTAATATTGCGATGACAGCTGAACACTGGCAGGCGAAGGAGAACGCGGAGTTCCTCCGGCAGCTCGGTTTTTATCACGGCTTGATGCGACTGAACAGCGGCAATGCGGTACTCAAAGGCATCACGTTCAGCGACGGAACGATCGAGTTCGACGTCAATACCATCGGGCGGGGTGCGCCCGGAATAGCCTTTCGTCAGCAAGACGAAGATAATTTCGAGCTCTTATACCTTAGGCCTGATCCGAGCTGTCCGGCCTTCCGGGCCTGCATACAGTATGCGCCGCAGACTCATGGCGTCCTGCTATGGGACCTCTTTCCGCAATATCAAACGCGGGCGCCGCTCCGCGAGAACGGGTGGAACCACATCAAGATGGTCGTATCCGGCCGAC